>SLIM01000269.1 GCA_007135625.1 Gammaproteobacteria bacterium | reverse complement strand
GATTAAATATCTTTAACGCCAAATTCGTTCTCGCCCGCCCCGACACCGCAACGGATCAAGATTTTCAGGGAATTGAGGCGGTGATCGCGCATGAGTATTTTCACAACTGGAGCGGCAACCGAGTCACCTGCCGCGACTGGTTTCAGTTAAGCCTCAAAGAGGGGTTCACCGTCTTTCGTGACCAGCAGTTCTCCGCCGAGATGGGTTCCCACGGCGTGAAACGCATCGGCGATGTGCGCCTCCTGCGCCAGCACCAATTCGCCGAGGATGGAGGGCCGATGGCGCACCCAGTCCGCCCCCACTCCTACATGGAGATCAACAACTTCTACACCGTCACCGTATACGAAAAAGGGGCCGAGGTAGTGCGTATGCTACACCGTCTGCTCGGTGCGGAGGCGTTTCGCCAAGCGACCGACCGCTACTTCGCACGCTACGACGGCCAAGCAGTGACCCTAGAGGAGTTTGTTGGCTGTATGGCAGCGGTCTCCGGGCGAGAGCTGGACCAGTTCTGGCACTGGTACAACTACGCCGGCACCCCCGAACTGCACCTGCGCGAAAGTTGGGAACCGGAGCCGGGGAGCTACACCCTGGAGGTTACGCAATCCTGCCCCCCGACCCCCGGCCAACCGGAAAAACCGCCGTTTCACATCCCCTTTGCCCTTGGCCTACTCACAAGCGAAGGGGAAGCGCTGCCGGTCTGCCTGGAGGGCGAACCCACCTCGGCAGGAGTCGAAACCCGCCTGCTGGAGCTGACCAGCGCGACCGCCCGTTGGCGCTTTAGCGGACTCCCCAGCCGCCCTACCCCCTCGCTGCTGCGTGACTTCTCCGCCCCAGTCCGCCTCCATTTCGACTACAGCGAGGCGCAATTAACCACCCTCATCGCCCACGATAGCGACCCCTTCAACCGCTGGGATGCGGCCCAGACCCTAATGCAGCGCACCCTCTTGCAGGCCGTCGCCGCCGGGGGGGTGGTCACCCCAAATCGGTCACTGATCCATGCAATGCAGGCGGTTATCGAAGAGCAAGGGGGGGATCTCGCACTGCGGGCCGAGCTGCTCGACCTCCCCGGCGAAGCGTGGCTAGGGGATCAGCTCGCCGAGGTGGCGGTGGAGGCGATTCACCAGGCCCGCGAAGGGCTGATCCAGCAGCTCGCCGAGGCGCTGCGGCAGCCGCTGCTGGCGCTCTACCACAGTTGCAACGTAAGCGGCCCCTACCACCCCCACCCCGCCGACATGGCCCGCCGCAGCCTGAAAAATCGCGCCCTGAGCTGGCTCATGCGGCTCCCCGATGACCCGGAGGTTGCGGCACTCTGCACCGCCCAATACCGGGCCAATCACAATATGACCGATGTCATGGCCGCGCTGGAGCAGATCGCCTCCAGCGAAATCGCCGAGCGTGACGCGCTACTCGACCACTTCTACCAGCAATGGCGGCAGCAACCGCTCGTTCTCGACAAATGGTTTCGCGTCCAAGCGCTCTCCCGCCGCAGCGACACCCTCGCCCAAGTACAGCGCCTGCTCCACCACCCCGACTTCACCCTGCGCAACCCCAATCGAGTACGCGCCCTCCTCGGCAGCTTTAGCGCCGCCAACCCGCGCCACTTTCACGCCGCCGACGGCAGCGGCTACCACCTCCTCTGCGCCCAAGTGCGCCAACTCGACCCGCTCAACCCCCAAGTCGCCGCCCGCCTGCTCACCGCCATTGCCCGCTGGCGGCGCTACGACCCCAGCCGTCAGCAGCAGATGCGCGAACAGCTTGCACAACTCCTCGCCACTCCCGACATCTCGCCCGATCTCTTTGAAATAGCATCCAAAAGTCTTGGAGGGCAGTAACCATGGTAAAGGCTAACGCGATCCCCCTGACCCTCCTCACCGGCTTCCTCGGAGCGGGCAAAACCACCCTGCTCAATCACCTTCTCAGCCATGGAGAGAGTCGCGGTATTGCCGTTCTCGTCAACGACTTCGGCACCATGAACATTGATGCCGAGCTGGTAGCCAGCGTGGAGGAGGAGACGATCAACCTAAAAAACGGCTGTGTCTGCTGCTCCATTCAAGGGGCGCTAATCGAGGCCCTGCAGGCGCTACTACAGCGCCCCCACCCGCCGCGCCATATCTTGCTGGAGGCGAGTGGAGTCGCCGACCCGACCGCCATCGCCACCACCCTCACCAGCGCCAATTTTGGCGGAAAAATCGCCCTGGATGCGATTCTCTGCGTGGTCGATGCCCTCAACTTTAGCGCAGCGCAGGAGCAGGCGGGGCTAAAACTGCGGCAGGCGCTCTTTGCCGATCTGATCGTGCTAAATAAGGTGAGCGCCGCCTCCCCCGAGGCGGTGGCGGAGATTCACCAGTGGATCGGGCGCTACCTCGAACGTCCGCGCATCTTCGCAACCGACTATGCAGCAGTCCCTCACGCCTGGCTGTTTGAACCCCCCGAGCCGCTGGAACCACTGCCCGCCGGCCCCGCCTACCGCCGCATCCCGGCCCCGCCACCCGCCGCGCACCACCACCTTACCACCTTCACCCTGGAGAGTCGGCACCCCCTCTCGCTAGCCGCTTTGCGGCAGATGGTCGCCACTTGGCCGACAGAGGTTTACCGTGCCAAGGGGATTCTCTACAGCCGCGACCACCCGACAACGCGCTATCTGTTGCAGGTGGTCGGTGAGCGCCACCACCTCACCCCCCTTGGCGAGTGGGGCGATACGCCACCGAGTAGTCGCTTGGTGGTGATCGGCAACCTTGCGCCGAGTGATCAGGAGGTTATTCAGCGGGGGTTTGAGGCGTGTGGTTTGGGGGTGGGGGGAGAGGAGAGCTAAGGAGCGGCTCAACAACAAAGTAAACACTGCTTTGTGAGAATCCCCATGCAGGCACAGAATCTACCAAAGGTTTTGCCATGATGGTTCTCTTTGTTAGTAATGAACCGCTCCAAGCCTCCATCATGCGTTCGACACCGCGCTCCCAGTCGATCACTCCCGAATAGCCTTGACAAGTCGAGATTCAATTTGGGATTTGGTCTCTCCCCAAGGCATCATCCTTTGTTTTGGATAGGAGACATAAAGCCAGCGTTTCGCCCGTGTGACGGCAACAAAAGCATTATTCCTCTCTTCTTCAATTTCCTTTGGCGACTTAGCTCTGTAATCAGGGAATACGCCCTCACACATCCCCATTAAAAAAACAATATCTTTTTCCAGTCCCTTCATTGTATGCACTGTACTTAACATCAATCCTTTTTCCGTAGATTGATCCGCCAACTGCCCCAATGCCATCGCAGTACGGAACGCCATCAGTGTGTCACCCAAACTCTTGCTCTTAAATTTAGTCCAGCACTGAGAAAACTCTTGAAGCTCGTTCATACTTAGCTTTAGTTCTTCTATCATTTCGCTATCGCCTAATTCAGAACCGGCCAGGTCACTAAGCTGACCTTCAAAACTCCTAACAAATTTTCGTATATTCGGGTTTGATGAATCCAACTGATTAATGGAATCTAATAAATTGGCATATAGCGGGGCATGTGATAATTGGCCATCTTTAACTTCTTTCGACCATTTTGCCAACAGATCACCATCGACCCAATCTACCGGTACCTCTATATCGAGTAATGAACACAGCTTCTTTCCATCCACCCAATCTCTAGGATTGAGCTTAATTCTTACTGCATAATCAAGCACTTTACCAAACAAAGAGGATGGCTCTGTTTGGCGCTCTCCTTTCCTGAGAGAATACGGTATAGCATTTGATTTAAGTGCTGGTTCTAGTTTGCTGAAAACAAAACGGTTTCTAGCAATCACCACCATCTTATCTAAAGAAATATCGCCCTCAATATCATTGTGTGTCTTAAGCTCAAGCAGATGCTTTATCGTTGATACAATCCAATCTGCTTCAGACTGCTCAGTATCAAACGCTTCTATTGTAATACCACCATCCAAGGCATATTCATGCTCTTTTTGCGAGTTAGGTTTAAGTTTATTAGCAGCATGAATAACCGCCTTGGCACTTCTATAGTTCTCTTTAAGTACAAACGGTATCGGAGAGAAATCAGAGATAAAGTGTATACAAAGATAATCTGTAGATGATCCGTTAAATCCGTAAATCATTTGATCAGGATCACCAACCATCAATAGGCTTTTAATGGTGTCACCACAAAGAACTTTAATAAACTCATATTGCGCTTTATTTAGATCCTGCGCCTCGTCAACACAGATATGCTTGTACTGCGAACGATATATGTTTGCTATCCATTCATTCCTTAGCAATATTTTATGTGCATAAACGAGGATATCATCAAAATCTATACCGCCACTATTTATTAACGCCTGTTGATAGTCCTGAAAAATTTTCAGCTCCTTTGGATTGTCTGTATATTTTTCAGCAATATCTTCGTCTGTGAGCAAGTCGCGTTTTATTGACGAAAACCAATCCATGTATTTTTGAAGATTCCGCTCTCTGTTCTTTTGCTCTCGTGTATCTTGAATATTGAGATATTCATCAATATCTACACCGTCCTCGCGTAGCGACTGAAGAAACACCTCCATACGATCTTTATCTCTATCGTAAATATGTAATTCCGACGGGAGACCAATAGTATGGCCATACTTTTCAAGTACACGCTGTGCGACAGAGTGTATGGTGGCTATCCATGCTCTATCTTCAATCTGCTCATCATCCGCTAAACGAGCCTGCATTTCTTCAGCGGCTTTATTGGTAAAGGTTAGCGCTATAACCCCTTCCTTTTTTGTTTTTCCAAGAATGAACCTTACCCGCTCCGTCAACACCCGTGTTTTACCGGAACCGGCAGAAGCCAATACCTGAATAGCCTTATCGATAGGCGCATTAACAATAGCGGTTTGATTTCTTGACAAATTAAGCATTATGAAATCCATTCTTTTATTTTTCAGCCAAGCTTCAGAAGTCAGTAGTTCTTTATCCATATCCGAAAGCGCTTTATCCAAGTTACATACCGCTCATCTTTGTGCAGTAATAACTACACTATTATACGACAAAACAGAGCGTTACCGTAATTCGAGAACTTTATCCACTGCGAGCATTAAGCGGGCGGTTTCGGTTAGGGCGACGATCATTTTTTGGTAGTGAAGGATGTCATTAAAACTGAGTTCGCGGCCTTGGCGGTCTTTTAGCCATTTTTGTGCCGGTTGATAGCCGCCGATATAGAACAACCATGCCTGCTGCGGTACGTTATCGAAGTATTGGGTTTCGTTGATCCAGACTTTGCCGTGTGTCTCACTGGTGGCTTGATAGCCTGGGCTGGTTTTGCTGATTTTGCGGGTGATTTTATTATCGCCGCTGATGGGGTATTGAGTGATCGGTGTGTCGAGGAGAGGCGACTCCAGTAAATGCAGCAAGCGGATTTGGTCGCCGAGTTTGACCAGTGACCAAAAAGTTTCTGGGTTTGGGTAAGGCACTCGCGGAAAGTCCGTTTTTAGGAACTCTTTGTAGGTGTCGCGGTAGGTGGGGCTATGCAATACCGCATAGATATAATCAAGGATGTCAATGGGGGTGAACTGGGTTGGGCTTGATTCAGCGCCAAGAGATGAAGGCACGAAGGATTTTTCTTCATTTTCTGGCGCAAACGGTAAGTTTAGAGATTTTTCAAAGGATTTTATTTCGTCGGGATTGAGGTTGGGAATGCGTTCGTTATTGTCTTCTGGGTAGAGATAGAGGGGGAAAACATAACCTGTCTCTTTGGTTTGCGATGATATACTGCACATGTCAGACATCTTATTGCTCGTAAATACATGTTGAAAGTCAAATGTACTTTGTTGCCGACAAGTTATTAAGCTCGCATTTTTATAATAATTCAAATTTTGAACGAAATCAGCTCTGGGGTATGCCACAAAACCTTTCGATTTTCCAGTAAAAAAAGTGTATCTTTGATCAAAAGGTCTATATAGGACTTGTATTGTTTTTGGGTCATTATTTTTTAGATCTTTTATTGCAGACTCAATTGTCCAATCTCTTCCATCTTCTGGTAAATGATATAACCTCCTAATTTCTTCAATATCTTTTATGGAAAGCATATTGTTTTTTACATTTTCGAGAGAGCTACTGTTCAACTGAACTGTCAAGCGATCTCTCTTGGTTTGAAAGCCAGAAACATTATTTAAGAATAAACTAGGAATACTTACGTAACGGTTGTAACCATCCTGTCCAAGTAACGTTTTTCCACAAAGAAGAAATGCTTTTCATCCAAATTAAGCTTTTTCCATGAAATTGAAGAAAATGAAGACTGGCCTAAGCTAAGATATTTT
>SLIM01000106.1 GCA_007135625.1 Gammaproteobacteria bacterium | reverse complement strand
CCTCCTTCACCACCGACCAGCCCCTCGACCGCTGGCCCCTTTGGTTAAAACCCAATACTGGTAGCTATAAGCCCCGTCGGCGAGTCGAAAGATGCGCATCTCCTGCTCCAAGGTGGCGAGGGTCTGCTCCAGGATCGGATCGCTAGCGGGGTATTGCTGGCGCATGGCGGCGATACCTTGTTCTAACGGGCGGTAGTAGCTCTCCTCCCAGACCGGAATCGGCAGGGTGAAGTGATCCAGAACGGTGTAACCGAGGCGCTGAATGCGGGCTTGGGTAGCGGAAAGGTCGAGCATCTCGGGACTCTCCTCCTGCCAGAAGGCGCGAACCTCGGGGTGGGGGGAGCGGTGGAGCCAGAGGTTATCACTTATCACCAGTATACCATTCGATTTAAGACGAGTACCCCAGTGGCGCAGCCCGGCAGTTAGCCCCATGAGGTAGATCGCCCCTTCGCTCCAGATCAGGTCGAAGCTGGCCGGGGGGAAGGGGAGCTGCTGCAGATCACCGAGGCAGGGGAAGATGTGCGCTTCCAGTTGCTCGGCGCGGGCCTGCTGGCGGAGCTGTTCGAGGAAGGGAGGGTGGTTGTCGAGGGCGGTGATGGTGCCGCCAAGGGTTGCGGCTACGGTTAGGGTCTGGGCACCACTGCCACAACCGATATCGAGGATGGTGGGGGCGGAGGGGAGATGCGGGCGGGCGCTGTCGATCGCCTTGCGGGTGTGGTGCGCGTCCCCCGGCCCTTGGCGAGGAAGCTGCTCGAAGAGTTGGTAGAAGTAGCGCATCGCCTGATCCATAGTGGACTCCAGGAGGTAGGGGAGTGAGAGGGTAGGCTACCCTCGACTCCCGGGTGGTGTGGTGGATGGTGAAGAGAGGCGGCTCCCCCAGTTATCTACTTGATGATCCGCAAGGTAGGCCGACCCTTGGGGGGGGCACTCTCTCCGTGCGCAGGCGGTGCTGCTGATTCGGCATCGGTATCGGTAGCGGCATCGGTGGTGGAAACGGTGGTGAGGTGCGCCGCTCTCTCCGAGTGCGCCGCTCTCTCCGAGGAGGACTCGCTGCTCGGGGAGGGGGCGGCCTCGTCGGCAAAGATCATCCCCAGGTTATTTTCGCGTGCGTAGATCCCGCGAACACTCTGTGGCGGGATAAATATCTCCATCGCTCTTCCGTTAAAACGGGTGTTAAAACGGATGAAGTCATTGCCGAGGTAGATGTCACGAATCGCACTCGGTGCGATGTTCAGAAGGATAAAGCCATTTTCCTGAACGTACTGTTTGGGGACAACGGTATCGGGGACGTTCGCATCAACCAGTAGATGGGGGGTAAGCTGGTTGTCGATCAGCCAATCGTAGATAGCGCGGATCAGATAGGGGCGGTTGGAAGTCGGCATCAGTTTTAGCTCCGCATCTCTTTTTCCAGTTCGGTAAGGCTTTCCTGAAAGGATTTGCGCTTGAAGATTCGGGCAGCATACTCCAGGATCGGCTTGGCTTGGGTCGGTAGCTTGACACCGACCATCGGCAGTCGCCAGAGCAGTGGGGCGATGTTGCAGTCCACCAGGGTCAGCTCTTCACTCATAAAGTAGGGGTGGGCGGCGAAGATCGGTGCGGCACTAATCAGGCTTTCGCGCAACTGCTTGCGCAGTTGTTCGCTGTTTTCTGCGCCATCGGCAATCGCCTGCATCGGGGCGACCCAGTCTTGGTCGATGCGGTAGATGTAGAGGCGGGCGTTGGCACGCAGTACCGGGTCTACCTGGAGCAGCGGGGGGTGGGGGAAGCGCTCGTCGAGGTATTCGTTAATAATATGCGACTCGTAGAGCATAAGGTCGCGATCCACCAAAGTGGGTAGATTGCCATAAGGGTTGTATTCGTGAACCTCATCTTTGGGATCGTTGGCGTTAGCGTCAATAATCTCCACCGTAATACCTTTTTCAGCCAGCACCATTCTGATGCGGTGGCTGGTGATTTGACGGGGATCTGAATAGAGGGTCATTACCGATCTTCTGTTGGGACTGACTGTCATGTAACCACTCCACGGGTAGCTAGGGAATAAAGCGGGTTTGGGTGATCTATCCTGTCAAACGGCAAGGGGGGTGCATGGTGATGCACCCCCCTTGTTGGTCATCTACCGAGAACACCCAACCTCTTTTGCCGCTACCGCAGCGCAGAAGTTAGTTGTCCTCGGCCAGGGTCTTAGTGAACGTCCTTAAAGTAGTCCTTCTTGAGCAAGTAGGCAAGGACGGTGAAGAAGGCGATGAAGAGCAGCACCCAGATGCCGAGTCGCTCCCGCTCGACCTTAATCGGATCACCGACGTAGGTGAGAAAGGCGGTTAGGTCACGCATGGCATCGTCAAACTTCTCACTCGACATGCTGCCGGTACCGGGGACAATCGTAAGCGACTCCAGCACCGGATTGTCTTCACTTCCGCCGAAGGTGGCCCGCTGCTCCCCCTGATAATGCCAAAAGACGTTGGGCATTCCGACATCAGGGAAGGCGGCGTTATTGGCACCAAAGGGGCGGCTCTCATCCACGTAAAAGGTACGTAGGAAGGTGTAGAGCCAGTCTGAGCCGCGTGCGCGGGTGATCACACTGAGGTCGGGCGGCGTGGTGCCGAACCACCTCTCGGCGTGCTCCTTAGGCATCGCGATGGTCATGGTGTCACCGATGCGATGATCTGGATTGAACATCAGGTTTTCGCGCACCTCATCTTCGGTCATTCCCAGATCCCGCGCCATGCGGTTGTAGCGCTGGTACTGTATGGAGTGGCAGCCCATGCAGTAGTTGACGAAGAGCTGGGCACCACGTTGCAGGGATGCCTGATCCCGCAGATCGACATGGGCCTTGTCCAGTTTAATAGCCGGTCCGGCAGCGTGGCCAAGCAGCGGGACGGCGGCGAGTAGCAGGATAGTGATCAGCTTTTTCATGGGGTCAGCCTCTCAGGAACGGGTTTGGTCTTGTCGATCTTGCTGTACCAAGGCATGGCTAGGAAGAAGACGAAGTAGAGGATGGTGCAGATCTGCGCCAGCAGGGTCATAAACGGACTAGAAGGCTGGGTGCCGAGATAGCCGAGGACGATGAAAACTACCACAAACATCCAGAGCATCCCTTTGAAGATCGGCCCCTTGTAACGCACCGACTTGACCGGGCTGCGGTCGAGCCAGGGGAGGAAGAAGAGTACCACGATAGCGAGAACCATCGCCAATACGCCGGGGAAGGCCGAGCCAGCGACAGCGGGGACAGCACGCAGAATGGCGTAGAAGGGGGTGAAGTACCAGACCGGGGCGATATGCTCAGGAGTCTTTAGCGGATCCGCAGGCACAAAGTTGGGATATTCGATAAAGAAGCCGCCCATCTCTGGGGCGAAGAAGATCACCGCCGCAAAGAGGAAGAGGAAAACGCCAATCCCAAAGATATCCTTTACCGTGTAGTAGGGATGAAAAGGGATCCCATCTGCCGGGGCATCAGGACTCCAGCGGTTGCCCTTTGGCCCCTGCTTGATCTCAATCCCGTCGGGGTTGTTGGAGCCGACCTTATGCAGTGCCACAATGTGGATGAAGACCAAGGCGGCAAGGATGAAGGGGAGCAGGAAGTGCAACGCGAAGAAGCGGTTGAGGGTGACATCGGAGATCACATAGTCGCCGCGAATCCACACCCCAAGGTCGGGACCGATCACCGGAATCGCACTGAACAGGTTGATAATCACCTGTGCGCCCCAGTAGGACATCTGGCCCCAGGGGAGGAGGTAGCCGAAGAAAGCGGTCGCCATCATCGCCAGGTAGATGAGTACCCCGATAATCCACAGCAGTTCACGCGGTTCCCGGTAGGAGCCGTAGAGCAGTCCTCGAAACATGTGCAAGTAGATCGCGAGGAAGAAGAACGAAGCACCGGTGGAGTGCATGTAGCGGATCAGCCAGCCCCACTCGACATCACGCATGATGTACTCAATGGAGCCGAAGGCAAGCTCGGCATCGGGCTTGTAGCTCATCGCGAGCCACACCCCGGTACCGATCTGCAACACCAGCATGAGAATCGCTAGGGAGCCGAAGAAGTACCAGAAGTTGAAGTTCTTCGGTGCATAGTACTGGGCCAGGTGCTCATTCCAAACCTGGGTCATTGGGTAGCGTTTGTCGATCCAGGCGACAAAGTTGGTCATCGTACTCATCAGGCAGCCTCCCCGTCTTCACCCACCAAGATGACATGCTCACTCAGATAGTGATGTGGTGGGACTTCAAGGTTGGTGGGAGCCGGTACGCCTCGGTAAACACGTCCGGCAAGGTCGAAGAAAGAGCCGTGGCAGGCGCAGAAGAAGCCACCTAGCCAGTCAGGGCCGAGGTCGGCAGGGCCGATCTCGGGGCGGTAAGCCGGGGAGCAACCGAGATGGGTGCAGATCCCGACGGCGACCAGATACTCCGATTTAATGGAGCGGGTCGGGTTTTTGCAATAACTCGGTTGCTGCGGGGTCTCTGAGTTGGGATCAGCCAACCGACCATCCATGGTTGGAAGATCTCGAAGGTTGCGCTCGGTGCGGTGGACGACCCACACCGGCTTACCTCGCCACTTGACCCTAAGCAATTGCCCCGGTTCCAGCTTGCTAATATCAGCCTCGACCGGCGCACCGGCTGCCTTGGCTCTTTCGCTGGGGTTCCAGGCTTTTAGGAACGGAACGGCAACAAAGCCGACGCCAACTGCGCCGACCACACTGGTTGCGGCGGTTAGAATCCGTCGCTTTTTCAAATCTACGCCATCTGCACTCATTGTTGATAACACTCCCCGGTGGGCTGGACGGTTAGAGTAGAGTAGGCCCAGAGGCTTTCGGGTTTTTCGATTCTGCTGAAACTTGGAAGCTTAGACCAGCTTCACATTTTCTATGATGGCGGGGTGACGGTCAAGAGAAAGATGGGATGATTTTATAGTTTTTATCAAAAAAATTGTCCCAATCTAATAACATTTAAAGAGAGGTTTGATCGGGACTGGCCGAATTTGTTGCTTTTTTGCTTCATTTTGCCTGCGCTGCGTGGGAAAAACTTTTTTATTTATGTTATTCTCCGGTCACACCCGATCCTACGCGGCTTATCTTCTTGCTCTATAATAGGGGGTCTGGTGGTCGCAATCGACGGGGTGCGGGGTGCGTGATACAACTTTTTTTCGTCAGGAAATGAGCGATGTGGCGCTGCAACAGGTGCTTCAGCAGTGGTTTTCTACCAGCCCCGGCAGCGAGTTATTGCATCTGGAGCAGGAGTGCATCGCTCGGTTGCAGGGGAACCTGTTTGGTCATTACCTGGTTGGGGCTGGCTATGGAGCGCTGATCTCCCCCTCACGGGTGCGCACGGCGGTGCTGCTCGGGGAGGGGGAGCGGCGACCGGGGGTGTTGCAGGTGCGCGGGGCGTTGACCCAGATGCCGCTACAGTCCGACGCGGTTGACGTGGTAGTGCTGGCCCATGCCCTCGATTTTACGGTGGATCCGCACCAGGTATTGCGCGAAGTGGAGCGCATCCTGATCGCAGAGGGACGGCTGATTCTGCTCGGCTTCAACCCATATAGCTTATGGGGTGTACGTCGGCTCCTACGGATCCCCCGGCGCGTACTCCCCTGGAGTGGGGCCTTTATCTCACAGCGGCGCGTGGTGGATTGGTTGCGGCTGCTGGGGTTTGAGATTGAGCGGGTGGAGCGGCTGATGTACCGTCCGCCACTGCGTACCTCGGGCGGGATGCGAGGGATCGGTTTTATTGAAGCGATGGGGGCGCGATGGTGGCCACCACTGGCGGCGGTCTATGTCATTCAGGCGGTGAAGCGGGTCTCGACCCTCACCCTGATTCAGCCGCCATGGAAGCTCAATCGGGTCATCAAACCCTCACTGGTAGAGCCGTCGGCTCGTAACCGGGTAGAGAGGGAAGCGAAGGGAGAGGAGCGAGGAGCGATGAACGATGAGTAGCGCAGGGGAAAATACCGTGGAAGCAGAAGAGAATACCGTGGAAGCAGAAGAGAGAATTGAGATCTATACCGATGGCTCCTGTAAAGGCAATCCCGGCCCTGGAGGGTGGGGGGCGGTGCTGTGCTGGCGCGGCCATGAGCGGCAACTGAAGGGCGGGGTGGCGCAGACTACCAACAACCAGATGGAACTCATGGCGGTGATTGAGGCGCTCAAAGCCTTGAAAAAGCCTTCGCAGATCCGCATTACCACCGATTCACAATATGTAAAAAACGGCATTACACAGTGGATCAAAGGGTGGAAGCGTAACGGTTGGCAGACAGCAGCGAAAAAACCGGTAAAAAATCAACATCTCTGGCAGCAGCTTGATGAGCTGGTAACCGGACACCAGATCACCTGGGCCTGGGTCAAGGGACACTCCGGCCACCCCCAGAACGAATTGGCGGATCGCTTGGCGAATGAGGGAATGCAGGAGCGGGCCGGGCGGGGAACGTAATGATGACTCTGGACAAGAGTTTACAAAGCACTACAATCTTGAACGGGAGTCTATCCCGATTGAACCAACAACCGTTGATGGTGACTGCATGACCTCCGCTACAGCGACCGACCGACACTTCTCACTAGCCCCCAGCAGCCCGCTAGCTCCCTTCCTTGCTGCATTGGAAGAGCAGTTTGGCTGCCTTGTCGAGCCGCCGCAGGAGGTGATCCGCACCTACTACGACAGCTTTGACTGGCGGCTGCTGGATGGCGGCGGGCGGTTATGGCACGAGCAGGAGGGACGTGAAAGCCGCCTCTTCTGGAGCGGTAGCGTACAGATCGAGTGGCGGCAGCGGGGCGCGGTACCCAGATTTAGTTGGGATTTTCCCCATAATGCGATGCGCTCAATGATTGCACCGCTGCTGGAGATGCGAGCACTGCTGCCGCAGGTCAAACTACACCTCACTCGCCACATCATACGCATCCTCGATCAAGAGCAGAAGACCGTGGTACGCATTTGCCTGGAGGAGAACCGGGTCGCGGTGCCGCATGGAGAGGAGGGGAGCGTACTGCCGTTAGCGGTGCGCCTGGAGATTCTGCCACTGCGCGGCTATCAGGAGGAGAGCGCGGCACTGCACCGCTGGCTAACAACCCTTCCCTATTTACACAAGAGCGCCCCCGACCTGCTGGAAGAGGCGCTGGCGGTAACCGGAGAGGTTGCCGGGAGCTACAGCCCCAAGCTACACTTCCACTTTACCCCCGAGATGTCGGCACGCCAAGCCGCCTGTGAGATTCACCGTTTTCTGCTGGCGGTGATGGAGAGCAACCTAGCGGGAGTACAGGGAGATATCGACTCCGAGTTTCTCCACGACTTTCGGGTAGCAATGCGACGTACCCGCTCGGCGCTGGGGCAGATCAAAGGGGTCTTTGACCCCGAGCGGGTCGCCCACTTTGCGCAGCGCTTCGCCTGGCTAGGGCAGATCACCGGCCCGACTCGCGATATGGATGTTTACTTATTGGGGTATTGCGACTACCGCGACCGCCTCCCCAAACCGCTCCGCAGCGACCTCGACCCGCTGCGCGACTTTCTGATTGCCCACCAACGGCAGGAGCAGCGCCAGCTCGCCAAGCAGTTAGAGGGGAGTGAGTTTCAGCAACTGCTTACCGAATGGCGTGACTTTCTCACCCACGAAGCAAGTCACGATGGAGGGCCGACACTCGGCGAAGTCGTTGATCGACGGATCGACCGCCTCTACCGAAAGGTTATTAAAGAGGGGAAAGCGATTAACGACCACACCCCGGCAGAGGCGCTCCACGAACTGCGCAAACGGTGCAAAAAGCTGCGTTATATGATGGAGTTTTTTCAAAGTCTCTATCCGGCACCAGAGATTAGCCGCTTGATTCGTGAAATCAAACGGCTGCTCGACCACCTCGGTGAACACCAAGACCTCGAGGTACAGGCCGAAAAGCTCCGCCACTTCGCCCACCAAATGGCCGCAGAGGGGGAGGTCTCCGCCGATACATTTCTAGCGATGGGGATGCTGGTCGGTGACCTGTTGCGGCAACAGCAGCAGAAGCGAGAGGATTTTTATCAACAATTTTCCAGCTTTGCCGAACGTCGCAACCGTCGTCTGCTAAACGACCTGGTAACGCAGAGGGGGGAGTTAACGTGAGGGTTATCGGAGTCTATAACATCAAAGGGGGGGTAGGCAAGACCTCAACCGCCGTCAACCTCGCCCACCTCGCGGCAGAGAGCGGGCTACGGGTACTGATCTGGGATCTCGACCCCCAAGCTGCCACCACCTACTACTTTCGGGTTCAAGCCAAGGTGCGCGGCGGCAGCAAAAAGATGGTGCGCGGCAAAAGTGAGCTGGGCGACCTGATCAAAGGGAGCGACTACCCCAACCTCGACCTGCTACCCGCCGACTTCTCCTACCGCAAACTCGACCTGCTGCTGGACGACAGCAAGCACCCGACTAGCCAATTATCCCGCCTGCTCGATCCGCTCGGCTGTGAGTTTGACCTGGTGATCCTCGACTCCCCGCCGAGCATCTCGCTGCTCTCGGAGAACATCTTTCACGTCGCCGAAGCGCTGCTGATTCCCACTATTCCCACTACCCTCTCACTACGCACCCTAGAGCAGCTCTACGACTTTCTGCACAAGCAGCAGCTTCAGTCACTGCAACGCCTCCCCTTCTTCTCTATGGCCGACCGGCGCAAGACCATGCACCAGGAGATGATGCAGCAACTTCCGCGCAAATACCCTGAGTTTCTCACCAGTTGGATCCCCTACGCCAGCGATATCGAGCGCATGGGCATACACCGCGAACCGGTCACCGCCTTCGGCCGCAACACCCTCGCTGGCCGGGCCTACCAACGGCTTTGGGAAGAAGTGATCGGGCGATTGCGATTAAGGGTTAAGGGTTAAGGGTTAAGGGTTAAGGGTTAAGGGTTAAGGGTTAAGTTTTAAGGGTTAAGTTTTAAGGGTTAAGTTTTAAGGGTTAAGGGTTAAGGGTTAAGGGTTAAGGGTTAAGGCAGGGACGACAAGCGCCCCTTAAAACTTAAAACTTAACCCTTAAAACTTAAAACTTAAAACTTAACCCTTAACCCTTTTCAAATAATGCAATCGATTCAACATGTGCGGTGTGCGGGAACATATCCATCACTCCCGCGCTGCGCAGGGTGTAGCCGAGGGTATGCACCAGCTCTCCGGCATCGCGGGCGAGGGTGGCGGGGTAGCAGGAGATGTAGAGGAGACGTTGAACGCCGAGTTTGGGGAGGAGGGGGAGAATCTCAGCGGCTCCGGAGCGGGGGGGATCGAGCAGGGCTTTGTGAAAGGTCTGCTGCTGCCACGCCTGCGGCCCTAGCGGGGCGTAGAGGTTGGCGCTGTAGTAGTCGATATTGTGCAGGCCGTTGCGCTCGGCGTTGTGGCGGGCGCGTTCGACCAGGCCGGGGTCACCCTCGACCCCGACCACCGCAGCGGCGCGGCGGGCGAGGGGGAGGGTGAAGTTGCCGAGTCCACAAAAGAGATCGAGGAGACGCTCCTCCGGCTGCGGGTCGAGCAGGGCGACGGCACGGCTCACCATCTGGCGGTTCATCGCGTCGTTGACCTGGGTGAAGTCGTCGGGGCGAAAGTGGAGGGTGACGGCGAATTCGGGGAGTGCGTAGTGTAACTCCTCCTCCTCTTCGGCAACCAGCGGGCGCAGGCTCTCCGGCCCTCCCGCTTGGGTCCAGAAGCGGATCTGGTGGCGCTCGCCGAAGGCGAGAAGGGCTTGGTGGTCAGCCGGGGAGAGCGGTTGCAGGATGCGGGCGACCAGGATGCACCCCGCTTCACCGATGGCGACCTCAAATTGGGGCAGGTGGCGGCGTAGCGTGAGACCCGCGACCAGTTCTCCCAGCGGGCGGAGCCGTTCGCCGATGCGGGGGTCGAGGACGGGACAGCGCTCCAGGTCGGCGATATAGGGGCTACCGCGTTCACGAAAGCCGACCAGTACCTTTCCTTTTTTCGGCACATCTTTGACCCCCAGGCGGGCTTTGCGGCGGTAGCCCCACGGCGACTCCATGCGCAGTGGCGGCAGCAGTTCGGGGGGAGGAAGTTTGCCGATATGGTGCAGGGCATCGAGCAGAATCTGCTGTTTCACCTCAATTTGACGCGCCGGGTGGAGGTGTTGCAGGGAGCAGCCGCCGCACACTCCGAAGTGGGGGCAGTGGGGTTCTACCCGATCTGGGGAGGGGGTGAGGATCTCGACCACCTCCCCTTCGTCAAAGCGCCGCTGCCGCTTGGTGTAGCGAAAATGTACCTGCTCGCCGGGGAGACCGCCGTGTAGGAAGATCGCCTTGCCGTCGAGATGGCTGACCCCGCGCCCATCTTGGGCGAGGGTCTCGATGGTGGCCGGGAACAGGGCGCTGGGGAGTGCTTTTCTTCTACCCAAGGGGGACTCTCCGGTTAGCGTGCGGCGGTGGCGATGCTGCGGTTGCGCGGGGCGAGGCGCACCTGTTGCAGCACCACATCGAGGGCCGATTCGAGGCGGGCGGCCTGCGGGTGGTTGACGATGCCAACGACTGCCCAGGTGGTGTTCTGTTCGTCGCGGGCGTAGCCAGCGATGGCGCGGACGCTGTTCAGGGTGCCGGTTTTAATCCGCCCCTCGCCGCGCAGTTCGGTGCCGCGCAGGCGGCGGCGCATGGTGCCATCCATCGCGACTAGCGGTAGCGAGCTGGTCAGTTCGGCGGCGTAGGGGCTGTGCCATGCCTGTTGCAGCAGCAGCGCCATTTGACGGGCGGTGATCCGCTCAATGCGGGAGAGGCCGGAGCCGTTGTCAAAAACCAGGGTCTCTCCCTCAATGCCTTTCTCTCGCAACCAGTCGCGAATTACCCGCTTGGCGGCGGCGATGTCGTCGCGATCCTGTGGGGTGCGGTGGTTGGCACCGAGCTGCAAGAAGAGCTGGCGCGACATCACGTTGTTGCTCCATTTGTTGATGTCGCGCACCATGCTGGCGAGGTCGGAGGAGGAGCTGGTGGCGAGCAGGGTGCTACGTTCCGGGAGCTGGCCGAGCCGGTGGCTGCCGCTGAGGCTACCGCCGAGGCTCTCCCACAGCGCCCGTAGCAGGCGACCGGTGTACTCGGCGTGGGGGAGGAAGGAGAGGTAGTTATCGACGCTGCACCCCTGCGGTAGGTTGCCGCTGAGGCGCAGAAGGGTGCCGCCATCGGGTTGTGGGATCGGCTGGTAGCCGAGTTGGCGGCGGGTGGGGCAGGAGCCGCCGCCTTGGCGGGTGAGTTGGTTGTCGAGGGTGACTCCGTGCAGCGGTGGCTCGATCCAGGTGTGGACACCGCGCTGGTCGGCGCGGGCGCGAACGCGCACCACGTTAAGGTTGGTGAGCAGGCCGTGCGGCTCGACCAGGAACGGGCGGCTGGGGTCGTTGCCGTCGTCGTCAAAATGTCTCAGGCCGTGCGGGATGTGAAAGACGCTGCCGTCAAGCATCAAGTTACCGGTAATCTGGCGGATGCCGTAGCCGCGCAGCTCGCGCAGCAGCAGCCAGAGCCGCTCTTCGCTCAGTTTGGGGTCGCCGCTGGCGACGAAGTAGAGGTCGCCGTTAAGGGTGTCGCCGCTGAGGGTGCCGTCGGTATAGAGGCGGGTGTGCCAGGTGTAGTCGGGGCCGAGCAGCTCCAGGGCGGCGTAGGTGGTGACCACTTTCATCACCGAGCCGGGGTTGACGATCCCGTCGGCGTTATGAAAACTGGCGCTGCCGGGGCCGTTGAGCGGCAGCAGGGCGACCGAGAGTGCCTGTTGCGGGAGTTGGTGGCGGTTGACCTCGGCGATGACCGGGGCGAGGCTGGGGGCGGGCTGGGCGGCGGCGGGTAGGCTGACGCTGGCGAGCAGTAGCGGTAGCAGGGCGTAGGCGAACAGGTGGCGAGGGTGCATGGGGTAGCCTTGATTGCTGAAGACAAAAAACAGGGCGTAGCGAAACCGGATCTGTGGACAGGGAGAAGACCCCTCAGGTTCCCCGCCTCGGCACCGTACAGCGGGGTGACGAGGCGGTTTGCGGTTACGGCATGGGGTCGGGGTCGGGCTCTTTCCCTTCCTTTTCGGGTGGCATAAGATCCTCTTTGCTGATCCCCATCAGCAGCACTGCGTTGCTAGCGACATAAATTGAGGAGTAGGTACCGACCACCACCCCGATGATGAGCGCCAAGGCGAAGCCACGGATAATTTCGCCGCCGAGCAAGAGCAGGGCGAAAAGCACCAATAGAGTGGTCAAGGAGGTGATCAAGGTGCGCGACAGGGTTTGGGTGAGGGAGATATTGATAATCTCCGCCGGGGTGCCTTTGCGGATCTTGCGGAAGTTTTCGCGAATGCGGTCGTAGACCACAATGGTGTCGTTGAGCGAGTAGCCGATAACGGCAAGAATCGCGGCCAGTACCGGCAGGTCGAAGTCGAGCTGAAAGAGGGCGAAGATGCCGAGGGTGAGGACAACATCGTGGACCAGGGCGATAATCGAGCCGAGGGCGAAGCGGTACTCAAAGCGCAGGCCGACATAGATCAAGATGCCGATTAGCGCGTAGAGCAGCGCCAGCCCCCCCTGTTCGGTCAGCTCTTCGCCCACTTTGGAGCCGACAAACTCGACCCGGCGCAGATCGAGGGTGCCGCCAGCGGCGTGGTTGAGTGCGGCATAAGCGCGGTCACTCAGTTCGGCGGAGTCACTCTCTTCATCGACCGGAAGCTGAATCAGTACATCGCGGTCGGTGCCGAAGAGCTGCACCGTGGCGTTGACAAAGCCGTTCTCTTCAAGGACACTGCGAATCTGCGGCAGGTCGGCCTCTTGGGTATAACCGACCTCAATCAGGGTGCCGCCGGTGAAGTCGATCCCGAAGTTGAGTCCGCGCAGCGCCAGTGAGCCGATAGCGATAAGCAGGATGAGCGCGGAAAAGAGGATCGCCTGGCGGCGATAGCCCATAAAGTCGATGGTGCGTTCGATATCAATGATCTGTTTCATCTGGGTCTGCTCCTTAAATCGCCAGCTTGGTGACGCGCTTGCCGCCGTAGATCAGGTTAATCACGGCGCGCGTCCCGATGAGCGCGGTGAACATGGAGGTCAGAATGCCGATAAAGAGGGTGACGGCAAACCCCTTAATGGGGCCGGTTCCGAAGCCGTAGAGTACCGCCGCCGCAATCAGGGTGGTGATGTTGGCATCGACAATCGTTGAGAGCGCCTTGTCATATCCTGCGCTAATGCTCGCCTGGGGGGTGTTGCCGAGTTTAATCTCCTCGCGTATTCGCTGAAAAATAAGGACATTAGCATCGACCGCCATACCCACAGTGAGAACGATTCCGGCGATTCCGGGGAGGGTTAGCACCGCTTGCAATAGCGACAGCACGGCGACAATCAGCACCAGGTTCAGTACCAGGGCGAGGTTGGCGACCAGGCCGAAGACCCGGTAGTAGAGTCCCATGAAGAGGATAACTAAGGCCAAGCCGATCATTACGGAAAGGAACCCCTGCTCAATACTCTCCTGCCCGAGGCTTGGCCCGATGGTGCGCTCCTCAACGATCTCAATCGGCGCGGCGAGGGCACCGGCACGCAGTAGCAGTGCCAGGTTATGGGCCTCTTGGCCGCTGGAGAGACCGGTGGTCTGAAAGCGGCTGCCGAACGGTTCGAGGATGTTGGCGACGCTAATCACCTCCTCGGTGAGGACGCGGCGGGAGACCAGCTCGCCATCGACTTCGCGGGTTTCGGTGCGGGTCTCGATAAAGACCACCGCCATCGGTTTGCCAACATTTTCGTTGGTGACATTGCGCATCCGTCGTCCGCCGGGACCATCTAACGAGACAGTGACCATCGGTGAGCCGGTGCGCTGGTCAATCCCGGAACCGGCGTTGGTAATCTGGTTGCCGGTGACAATCACCTGTCGGCGCAGCAGGATCGGGCGACCGTCGCGGGTCTGGTAGAGGCGGGAGCCGTGGGGAACGCGCCCCTCCAGGGCATCGCGAATATCGGTTTCGGTATCCTCCAGACGGTACTCCAGGGTAGCGGTGGCGCTCAAAATATTTTTGATTTGTGCCGGGTCGTTGGCTCCCGGAAGCTGTACCACGATGCGCCGATCCCCCTGCTGCTGCACAATCGGTTCGGCAACCCCCATCTGGTTGACACGATTGCGCAGGGTGATAATGTTCTGTTGCAGTGCCAGCCGCTGAAGCTCCTGGATCTCGCGATCTGCGATACGCACCGTGACCAGTAGGTTGCCCCCGTCGCTACGGCGACTCACCGAGAGGTCACGCAGCTCGTTATCGAGCAGGGTGAAGGCGCGGTCGCGAATCTCGGCATCGTTAAAGCTGATGGTAACCCCATTGGACTCTTCGCTAATGCGGCCATAGCGGATGCGCTCGTTGCGCAGCAGGTCGCGAATATCGCCGGCGTAGCGGTTGACCGCCTGGGCCACTGCGGTCTCCATATCGACATCAATCAAAACGTGAATGCCACCGCGCAGGTCGAGGCCTAGATACATCGGTTTGGCCCCGATGGCGGTGAGCCAGTCGGGTACGTCGGCGGAGAGGGTGAGGGCGGCGACGTAGTCGCGGCCGAGAAAGGCGCGTTGCAGCACCTCTTGGGCGCGGAGCTGGTCGCTGGTTTCGCGAAATCGGATGAGCAGCCGGTCGGGGAGTTCGTCAACCCGCTTGTAGGGGATTTCAGCCGCCTCCAGGGCGGTCCGTACCTCCACGGCGGTGGTCGCATCCACTAGCGTGTCGCGGTGGCCGATCACCTCAATGGCTGGATCTTGATCAAAGACATTGGGTAGGGCGTAGAGCAGCCCGAGAAATACAACAACAATGACCAGTGCGTTTTTCCAGGCGGGAAATTTGTTCATAAGCGTTCTGTGTGGAGTTGGGTGGAAGGGGTGGTGCAACTGGGCGCTCCCCAAAGGCGGTGCAGAGCGGCGGCAAGGCAGAGGGGGCGATGCGACCGTGCCGCTATCGGCCCGAACGGTGAGCGGCGCACAAGCGATCCCCTTGGGGAAGTGTGCGCTTTTTCTCGCGCCTCGGCCCGCTCCGCTACGGCTACAGCTCTTTCAGGGTTCCCTTGGGCATCACCTGGGCGACCGAGTGGCGGCGAATCTTCACCTCGACCCCTTCGGCAATCTCCACCGTCGCGAAGTTGTCACCGAGGTCGATAATTTTTCCCATCAGGCCGCCTTCGATCTGAATCTCATCCCCTTTGGCGAGGGCGGAGACCATTTTAGCGTGCTCTTTCTGTCGCTTGATCTGCGGGCGAATCATAAAGAAGTAGAGGATGATAATCAGGCCAATCGGTAGGATCAGCCCCTCAAGGCCAGCGCCGCCACCTGAGGCGGACTGGGCGTAGGCATCGGAAATCAGGAAGTTCATACGCACGTAATACCGGATCTAAGAGGTTATAAAAGGGCGGTATTATCGCACAACTGCGACCCGAAAGGGTAGCGAAGATTGTACGGAAAATACCCGTTAGCGAAGCGTGAAGCCTGCATCGCATGACTCCTCTTCAAAAGAGCCAGAGCAGGGCTGCGGTGGTGAGCAGCGCCACGCCACCGGGGAGCAGGATCCCACCTGCGGCAGCGGCGTAGAGGTCGCTGCGGCGGGCGATGGCGAAGAAGGCGAGGGGGCAGAGAACCAGGGCAATCGCCCAGTTGACAATGGCCAGCCGGTTCACGCCGAGGTTCCACTGCTCGGCACTAATGCCGAAGTGGTGGGCAACAAAGGCGGCGGCCCAGGTGGCAACTAGAATGGCGGCGGGCAGCACCAGGAGAAACAGCAGGGCGGTGCGAAGTTTCGGGTTGCTCATAACAGGTCATCGGCTACAAAGGGGTTGTCACGACGCTCGGCGGCAAAGGTTGAGCTGGCCCCGTGGCCAGGAATGAAGAGCACCTCATCCCCCAGCGGCCAGAGCTTATTGCGGATCGAATTGAGCAGCGCTTGGTGGTCGCTGCGCGGAAAGTCGGTCCGCCCGATGGAGCCTTTGAAGAGCAGGTCGCCGACAAAAGCGGTTTCGCTCTCGCGGTGAAAAAACACGACGTGACCGGGGGTGTGTCCCGGGCAGTGGAGTACCTCCAGCACCACCTCGCCAAAGCGGATGTGGTCACCCTCCTCCAGCCAGTGCTGCGGGGTAAAGGGACGCGCCTGGGGAAACTGAAAGAGCTGGCTCTGCTCCGGGAGCTGATCGATCCAGAACTGATCCTCCCGCTGCGGCCCGACAATCGGCACCTCCAGCGCCTCGGCCAGATCGGCAGCAGCGCCGGCATGGTCGATATGGCCGTGGGTAAGTAAGATCTGGGTCAGCTCCACCCCCTCCTGCTCAATCGCCGCTGTAATCCGCTCAAGATCG
Source organism: Gammaproteobacteria bacterium (assembly GCA_007135625.1). Classification (GTDB taxonomy): domain Bacteria; phylum Pseudomonadota; class Gammaproteobacteria; order Chromatiales; family Chromatiaceae; genus SLIM01. The sequence continues at coordinate 4,634 of SLIM01000106.1, read as the reverse complement.
CCGCCCGGATCGATCACCACCGCATGGCGGCTGCTCTCGCACCAGACCAAGGTGCAGTTTTGCTGAAAGGTGGTGACCGGGATGACCAGGACTTGCATAGCTACTCCAGCGCCTCGCGGACAATCCCATCGAGTAACTGATGTAACGCCGCCTCGGCCTCTGCCGCATCGCCAAGCAGCGCCTGTTTGCGGTAGCTGATATGGACGTGGGACTCGCCGCTAGGTTGGTAGAAGGCGATGGTGAGCGGGCAGACCGCAAGGTTACCCAGGTCGGCTGCCGACATCAGAAAAGAGACCCGAATCGAGCAGAATTCGAAGGCCTCCGCACGTTCGTAGTAGCTCTCGGGGTGGCCCAGGTCGGCAGCGGCCCGCTGGTAGAGGTCGCTAATTTGCAGTGTGCTGGTAATCACTAGACCTTGTCCGATGATCGCCATCTCCAGCATCTCTTTGACAAACGCAAACTCCTCATCGGTTTGGTAGACGGTGATCGGCGCACCCTCGGGGGAGATTCGCTCCAGGGCCAAACTGTGTAGGGGAAAGAGCAGTAGGGCGGCAAGCAGTAGAGTTGCTTTTGACATGGTAAGGCTCCAGTGGGGTGAGAGGAGTCCCCATCTTAACGCGAATCGTTCGCGTGGGGTAGGGGGGAGTGAAAGGGTTTATAAAAATGCCTGAGTATACCAAGGTGTTTGGCTCTTCGGTAAAACGGCATTTATTTTTATGGCAAGCTGAAGGGATTTGCAAAAATGCCTGAGTATACCAAGGTGTTTGGCTCTTCGGTAAAACAGATCTATTTACATGGCAAAAAAGTTTGTGGCTGAAACGCACCCCAAAGTGCGCTATCGTATCCGCCGCTCGGAGCGCGTCAGCGCTCTGCTGGACAACCAAAAAATGCAACAGGAAGATAATAGGGTTCCTGGTTGCCAAGCCGGAGAGGAGGTTTTATGAAAAAGAGGAAAGTACTGTGTGCGATTTCTTTCGCACTCATCGCTCTTGTTTCTGCGCCGCTATCGGTCGCAGCGGATGAGACCCAGCCGGTTGTTCCGGGTGAGGGGAGTTTTAGTGGCCAGTTTAAGGGTCTTTATGTCCTTGATGGCAAAAATAATGGCTATGACCCGAATGATGGCGCTGCCTATCTGGCGCTGCTCAAGTACCAGGTGCCGATCACGACCCGTTTGCAGATGGGGTTAGGCGGGTATGTTGCCGGGGATTTCTTGGGGATGACCGATTTCAATAGCGAACGGGTCGCCCGTGGGCTGTTTGTCACCGACGATGGCGGTAGCGATGGCGTGATGGGCGAAGCCTATCTACAGTATAAGGGAGAGGGCTTTGCCCTGGAGGGCGGACGTATGCTCTACCGCTCACCGCTCACCACGTCGGCCTCCTCAACAATACCCAATTTTTACACGGCGTTTGGTCTCTCCAGCACCGCCTTTGACTCCTTCACCCTAGGCCTGACGCAAGTGACCCAGATCGCCTTCGGGGCGCGAGCAATGACCGATTTCGGGCTAATTGGCGAGGGCACCCGCAGCGGTGGGGTTGCTGTCAACGCCAGCCAGCCCGGTTTGGGACAAGCCCGCTTTCACGCCATTAGCAAAGCGACCCTGGGGGCATCGGCACCCGACACCAACGGCATGACGGTCTTTCATCTCGGTTACAGCGGCATTGAGCGCGGTGGGGTCGATCTCTGGAACTACTATGTCGATGAGATCGCGAACAATCTCTATCTGGAGGGTCACAAGATTTTTCCGTTGGCGGAGGGGAGGCGCTTGCGGCTCCAGGGACAGTTGCTGCACCAGCGCGATCTAGGCGACTCGTTAGCGGGAGATCTCGACTACACCCTGCTCGGACTGCAAGCGACCCTTATGGGTAAAGGGTGGTCGCTCTTCGGCTCCGCCAACCACTCCAGCGGCTCCAGCGAAATGCTCAATGGCTGGGGCGGTGATCCGGCCTATACCAGCACCGTTTTCTCGCGCAATGCCTACCGTGAAAAAGTGACCGCCTTTAAGGTCGGCGGACGCTACGCAATGAACGACAAACTGTCGCTGATGGCCGCCTACGCCCACTACGGCCAATCAGAGACCCCAGCACCGCTACGCGCATTGCGTGCCGGTAGCTCCGGGATGGCCACCCCGCGCAGCGATGCCGATGAGTTCAACCTGGTCCTCACCTACCGGGTACAGAAAGGGTTGGCAGTCAATCTACTGCACGCCCGCCGCACCAGCGAGTATGACGGCACCAATGGCCGGGATCTCACCCAAGCCCATAGCCGACTGGTGGTTAACTACACCTTTTAGCTCGTTTCTGTTGGTGCAACAAAATGGCCGGGCAGGGCGGGAAGCGCAGCGGCTCCCTCCTCTCGGCAGTGGCAAATCGCCCTGCGAACATCCGCCAGCAGGCTTCCTATCTTCTGCGCGATCCCTTACAATCCCCTCCCATCTTACGTTCCAGAGCCATCGCTTCGCCCCCATCCCAGAGAGGAAACCACCACCATGCCCGGTTACAGCGCAGAAGAGATTCGTAACATTGCCCTCGTCGGCCATAGCGGCAGCGGCAAGACCACCCTAATCGAGGCGCTGCTGGCCCAAGCCGGCATCACCAGCGAGCCGGGCCGTGTTGAGCGGGGGAGTACGGTCAGCGACTTTGACCCGCTAGAGCGGGAGTATCTTCACTCCCTCAATTCGACCGTGGTCAGCATCGACCACGACCGCATCCACCTTAACCTGATCGATACCCCCGGACTGCCCGACTTCATCGGCCAGTCGATTAGCACGTTTCCCGCCGTAGAGAGTATCGCCGTCACCATCAACGCCGCCGCAGGCATTGAAACGGTCGCCCGGCGGATGCTCCAATGGGCCGCCCAGCGCAAGCTCTGTCGCATGATCCTCATTAACAAAATCGACACCCCCGAGTGCGATCTGCCCGCCCTGGTGGCACAGATTCGCGACCAGTTCGGGGCCGAGTGCCTGCCGATTAACCTTCCCGCTGAAGGGGGGAAGCGGGTGGTTGACTGCTTTTTCAATCCCGAAGGCGAAGCCGATTTCTCTTCGGTCGCCGAGGCCCACAGCAACATCATCGACCAAGTGATCGAGGTCGATGAGGCGCTGATGGAGCGCTACTTAGAGCAGGGGCAAGCGCTGCAAGCGGAGCAGCTTCACGACCCTTTTGAGCAGGCGCTACGCGAAGGCCACCTGATCCCGATCTGCTTCGTCTCCGCCACCAGTGGCGCGGGGATTCCCGAGCTGCTCAGCGTCTTCGAGCGGCTAATGCCCAACCCGCTAGAGGGCAACCCGCCCCCCTTTCGGATCGGCGAAGGGGAGAGCGAAAAACCCTTTCAAGTGGTCGCCGACCCGCAGCGCCACGTCGTTGCTCACGTCTTTAAGGTCACCGCCGACCCCTACATCGGCAAACTCTCGATCTTTCGCATCCACCAGGGAACCATCCGTCCCAACACCCAACTCTACATCGGCGACGGACGCAAACCCTTTAAGGTCACCCACCTCTACAAACTCTATGGCAAGGGACAGCAGGAGATTGCCCAAGGTATCCCCGGCGACATCTGCGCCGTTGCCAAAGTCGAAGAGATCACCTTTGATGCCGTCCTTCACGACTCCCACGAAGAGGACTACCTCCACCTGCTGCCGCTGGAGTTTCCACGCCCGCTCTTCGGCCTCGCCATTGAGGCGGTCAGCCGTGGCGACGAGCAGCGCCTGGGCAACGCCCTGCAGCGCATCGTCGAAGAGGATCCCTGCCTCTGCATCGAACAGAACGCCGCCCTTAATGAGACCCTGCTGCTCGGTCTCGGCGAGCTGCACCTGCGCCTCACCCTCGAAAAAATGAAGCAGCGCTTTAATGTCAGCGTCACCACCCGCCCCCCGCGCATCGCCTACCGCGAAACCATCACCGCCGCCGCCGAGGGGTTTCACCGCCACAAAAAGCAGACCGGCGGGGCCGGGCAGTTTGGTGAGGTCACGCTGCGCATCGAACCGCTAGCACGCGGCGAGGGGTTTCAGTTTAGCGATGCCTCGAAGGGGGGGGTGATTCCCCACCAGTTCATCCCAGCAATTGAAAAGGGGGTTCTGCTGGCGATGGAGCGCGGGGTGATCGCCGGTTTTCCGCTGCAAGACCTTAAAGTGACCGTGCTTGACGGCAAACACCACAGCGTTGACTCCAAAGAGGTCGCCTTTGTCAGCGCCGGAAAACGCGCCTTTATCGAAGCCGTGACCAAGGCACGCGGGGTCGTCCTCGAACCGATTGTCCAGCTCGATCTCCATATCCCCGATGACAGCATGGGCGCAGTCAGTGGCGACCTGAGCGCCAAGCGCGGCCATCTGCTGGCGACCAATGCCCTGGAACAGGGGATGCTCCACCTCAAGGCCGAGGTGCCGCTCGCCGAAATCAGCGAATATGCCAACCAGCTCAACGCCCTCACCGGCGGACGCGGCAGTTACACGCTGGCGTTCAGCCACTACCAACCCGTTCCGGCAGCGATTCAGCAGCAACTCACCGCCGCCTTTATCCCTACCGAAGAGGAAGAGTAAGATGGAATACCGCAACATCGGCAGCTCCGACCTGCGCGCCAGCATCATCGGCCTCGGCAGCATGACCTGGGGCGAACAGAACAGCGAAGCGGAGGGG
>SLIM01000253.1 GCA_007135625.1 Gammaproteobacteria bacterium | reverse complement strand
TCGCCTTGGTGGCTTTGTCGGTCAGGGTGAGCATTGCAGACTCCAGGTGGTTGGGATGACGGCCTTGTCGCAAAGGCGACACGGGGTGGTTAATCCTGGTGGAAAGCAAATAGGGTGCCGTCTCTTTCACCCTCCCGGTATTGGCGCGAACTGGCTGATGCCTTAACCTTCAGAGAGCTATTTGCAGGGTGCTGTTCACTCCTCGCTTCCCTTCTCTCTTTTCACTCCTCTCTGCTCTTCTCCCTGCTCTCCTCTCCGCTCTCCTCTCTGCTCTCCTCCCTGCTCTCCTCCCTGCTCTCTCCTCTCTCCCCCCCGCGACTGCCCAAGGTGAATCACCCTCTTCTGTGGAGTAAGATTGATCTCATCAATCACTGCGCCGGGGCGGGCGTTGAGCATGAGCAGGACTGCGCTGGCGACATCCTCGGCGGTGAGGTGCTGATCCGGCTCTTCACCAGGGCGAAAGTCGAGGTTATCAAAAAAGGGGGTGGCGACCATGCCGGGGTTGATGATGCCGACCCGTACCCCGGAGCTGGAGCACTCTTCACGCAGTGCTTGGGCGAAGCCGCGTAGGGCGAATTTGGCGGCGCAGTAGAGGCTGCCGTTGCGCCCTCCGCGCAGGGCCGCTTCGGAGCCGAGAAAGATCAGGTCGCCGCTACGCTTGCGCTTGAGGTGGGGGAGCAGGGCGCGGGCGACGAGCAGGTGGCTGGTGAGGTTGAGGTCGAGCTGGTGGCGAATCTGACGCGGGGAGAACTGCTCTAAGGCACCAAACTGGCCGCTGCCGGCGTTGCAGAGTAGCGCATCAATCGCCGGGTGGTCGGCGAGGATCTGGCGCAGCAGGGCGGGGAGGGCATCGAGCTGGGCGAGGTCGGCGCAGTGCGTGGTAAGGGCGGGGTGGGGCGGGTTTTGGTCGGCGGGGAAGTGGCGGGCGATGGCGATGACCTGCCATCCGCTGGCGAGGGCCTGGGTGGCGACGGCGTGGCCAATTCCACGACTTCCTCCGGTGATCAGCAGGGTGCGCTGGGTGGCCATTAGCGGGAGAGCGGCGGCAGCGGAGTGAGCAGCGGGGAGAGCGGCAGCAGCGGGGAGAGCGGCGGCAGCAGCGGGGTGAGCAGCGGCAGCAGGCTGTAGCTCCAGGTGCGCACTTGGTGACGGCGAATCTGGCCGCTCCCCTGCGCCCGGTTGTCGGAGATGCACTTCAGGCAGTGGAACGGCTCCGCTGGGCGCTGCTCAAGCAATGAGCGGGCTAGCGGGTATCCCTCCAGGTCGCAGCAGCCGGGATAGGTGTACGCATAATCGGGCTGGAGCAGGCTGATTAGCGGGGCGCGGGGTAGGTGTTCCAGGAGCGGGGCGGGGGTTAATGGCGGGTCATCGGTGGAGGTGGTGAGGCGGTCGATCTCTAGCCAAGTGCCGAGTGGCTGCTCGGGATGGCCAGCAATGCCGTAGTTGAGCCAGCGTCGCCCCGGCTGCGGCGGCAGGGCGTTGAGCAGTGCCTCGATGGCGGCGCGGGCGGAGTCGCCGCCAGGGCCGGTGAGGGCGAGTGCTAGCGGGCCGTTGCGGTAGAGCGGGAGCGGCGTGAAGCGCTGCTCCCGCGTTAGTTTCAGCGCTTGGCGTAACGGCTGGGCCTCGGCGGGGAGGGCGGTGAGGAGCAGCCAGTCGATACCCTTCATCACTACTCCCTAAAAGGGGGAGCGCCCCCCTTTGCCGCCTCCCATCATCCCCGGCGGCAGTCCGCCGCCGCCGAGTCCCTTGAGCATACGTGCCATGCCGCCCCCCTTGGCCTTCTTCATCATCTTTTGCATTTGGGTGAATTGTTTGAGCATGCGGTTGATCTCTTGCACCTGGGTGCCGGAACCGGCGGCGATTCTCCGTTTGCGTGATCCCTTGATAATAGCGGGAAAACGCCGCTCTTGCGGGGTCATGGAGTTGACGATGGCGATCATCTGGGCGACCCCCTTGTCGCTGACTTGGCTCTTGGCCGCTTCGGAGACCTTGTCCATGCCCGGCAGTTTGTCGAGCAGTGCGCCGACCCCGCCGAGGCTGCTCATCTGCTCCATCTGCTCGCGAAAATCCTCTAGGTTGAACCCTTTTCCCTGCTGAATCTTCTTGGTTAGCTTCTCGGCCTTCTGCCGATCCACCTTATCCTGTATCTCCTCCACTAGGGAGAGGACATCCCCCATACCCAGAATGCGCGAGGCCATGCGCTCGGGGTGGAACGGCTCCAGGGCGTTGCTCTTTTCGCCGACCCCGAGAAACTTGATCGGCTTGCCGGTGAGGTAACGGATCGAGAGTGCCGCACCGCCCCGCGCATCGCCGTCGGCTTTGGTCAGAATCACCCCGGTGAGCGGCAGCGCCTGATCAAAGGCGTGGGCGGTGTTGGCGGCATCCTGGCCGGTCATGCTATCGACCACAAACAGGGTTTCGACCGGGTTGGCGATTTTGTGCAGCGCTTTAATCTCGCCCATCATCTCCTCATCGACATGGAGCCGCCCGGCGGTGTCGATCAGCAGCACATCAAAAAACTGTTTTTTGGCAGCTTGAATCGCCGCACTGGCGATTTTCTCGGGGTGCTGGTCGGGGGTGCTGGGGAAGAACTCCGCGCCAACCTCGTGGGCGAGGGTGCGCAACTGGTCGATGGCCGCTGGACGGTAGATGTCGCAGCTCACCACCATCACCTTCTTTTTGTGGCGCTCTTTAAGGTGGCGGGCCAGCTTGGCGACGCTGGTGGTTTTGCCGGAGCCTTGTAGCCCGGCCATCAATACCACTGCCGGGGGCTGGGCGGCGAGATCCAGCGCCTCATTGGACTCCCCCATTACCCGCACCAGTTCGTCGTTAACGATCTTTACCAGCACTTGGCCGGGGGTGAGGCTGTTCATCACCTCCTTGCCGAGGGCGCGTTGGCGCACCTCTTCCACGAACGATTTGACGACCGGTAGCGCGACATCGGCCTCCAGGAGTGCCATGCGGATTTCACGCATGGTGTCTTTGATGTTCTCTTCGGTCAGGCGGCCTTGGCCGCGCAGTTTGTCGAGGACGCCGCCAAGACGAGTGCTAAGGTTCTGAAACATGGGCTGTCAGGCTCCGATTGTGCTATCTTTCCGGTGATCTGCGCAGGACAATTCCAGCAAGGTAAACGGGTATCTACCTTGCGCTGCGCGTTTTCCAGCAGGCCAAAACGCGATAGTATACGACGTTTCGCCTTTCACGTCTTTTCGACAGAGCCGAGCGTGTTATGATAAGTCTTCTCTTTGTGGCCTTTGCCGTCGCTGCCTACCTTTCCGGTGCTGGCGTTATCGCCTACCGTTTGGTGCGGCGTAATCCTGAGACCCCGCCGCGCTGGCTGGGTATCCTGCTGTGTGTGATTGGTCTGCTATTTCACGCGCTAGTTCTCTATCTCGATGGCTATAGCGACCGTGGAGTCAATCTGGGGTTTTTTAACGCCTTCTCGCTGGTGACCTGGACGATTCTGCTGCTGCTGCTCTTCTCGGCGCTGAATAAACCGGTCGAGATGCTCGGTATTCCGCTGCTGCCGGTGGCGGCGCTGATTTTGGTGATCGGTCAGATCTACCCCTCTAACTATCTGCTGAGACCCGATACCCATTGGGGGTTGGTTGTTCATGTCGCGATTTCGGTGATCGCCTACAGCGTCCTCGCCCTCGCCAGTATTCACGCTCTCGCTTTGGCGATTCAGGATCACCAGTTGCATAACCGCCACCCCGGCGGGCTGATCCGCATGTTGCCGCCGCTCCAGACCATGGAGCAACTGCTGTTTGAGATGATCGCTTTAGGTTTTCTGCTGCTGACCTTGGCGCTGCTCAGTGGCTTCTTCTTTTTAGAGGATATGTTCCGCCAACATGTCGCCCACAAGACCACTCTTTCGCTCATCGCTTGGGTGGTTTTCGGCACCCTGCTGCTGGGGCGATTTCGCTATGGATGGCGCGGAAAAACCGCGATCATTTGGACCCTATCGGGCTTTGTCGTCCTGATGCTCGCCTACTTCGGCAGCAAGCTGGTGATTGAGCTGCTGCTGGGGCGTGGCGCGTAGGGCGTGGGCCGTCCCCTATACACCGCCGCATTGTGGCGGCGATCATCAACCAGAGGAAAATAGAGAATGACGAAAATCACGGTAAAAAATCCGATTGTAGAGCTGGATGGCGATGAGATGACGCGCATCATCTGGTCTTTTATTAAGGAGCGGCTGATCCTGCCCTATCTCGATGTGGATTTGAAGTACTACGATCTTTCGATTCAGCACCGCGACCAGACCGGCGACCAGGTGACCGTTGATGCGGCCAATGCGATTAAGCAGTATCGGGTTGGTGTTAAATGCGCCACGATTACGCCCGATGAGGATCGGGTTGAGGAGTTCGGGTTGCAACAGATGTGGCGCTCTCCTAACGGCACGATTCGGAATATTATCGGCGGAACGGTTTTTCGCCAGCCGATTATCTGTCGCAATATCCCGCGCCTGGTGCCAGGCTGGAGTAAGCCGATTGTGATCGGTCGTCACGCCTTTGGTGATCAGTACCGCGCTACCGATTTTGTGGTTCCTGGTGCGGGTAAGATGACCATCAAGTGGGAGGCGAGCGATGGCAGTGAGACGATTGAGCATGAGGTTTTCGATTTTCCCGGCGGTGGTGTTGCGTTGGCGATGTATAACCTGGATGAGTCGATTCGCGGCTTTGCCCGTTCTTGCTTGAACTACGGTCTGAAGCTCGGTTATCCGGTCTATATGTCAACCAAAAACACCATTTTGAAAAAGTATGATGGCCGTTTTAAGGATCTTTTTCAGGAGGTTTTTGAGGCGGAGTTTGCCGATGCCTTTAAGAGCGCTGGCCTGACCTATGAGCACCGTCTGATTGATGATATGGTCGCTGCTGCTCTGAAGTGGGAGGGGGGCTTTGTCTGGGCTTGTAAAAACTATGATGGCGATGTGCAGTCCGATACCGTCGCTCAAGGCTTTGGCTCCCTTGGTTTGATGACTTCGGTGCTGATGACTCCCGATGGCCAGACGGTTGAGGCGGAGGCGGCTCATGGTACCGTGACCCGTCACTACCGGATGCATCAGCGTGGTGAAAAGACTTCGACTAATCCCATTGCTTCGATCTTCGCCTGGACTCGTGGCCTTTTTTATCGCGGTACTTTCGATCAGACTCCTGAGGTTGTTCGCTTTGCCGAAACCTTGGAGCGGGTCTGTATCGATACCGTCGAGTCGGGGGCGATGACTAAGGATCTCGCTCTGTTGATCGGTCCTGAGCAGCCCTGGCTCACCACCGAGGAGTTTCTCGCACGTCTCGACCAGAATCTGCAACGGGCGATTGGGTAGCCGCCGGGGGAGGAGGGGGTTACGTCCGAAGTCGTTTCTTGCCCGCCTCGACCAGAATCTGCAACGGGCGATTGGGTAGCCCCACCGGGGGGTGGGTTAAGCCCGATGGAAAATCAGCTTGACACTTTTCCCCCCTCCGCTGCTATAATGAACGGCCTTGGACACTCCCGCTTCGGATTGTCCAGCCGTTTTTAGGGGCCGTAGCTCAGTTGGGAGAGCGTCGCGTTCGCAATGCGAAGGCCAGGGGTTCGATCCCCCTCGGCTCCACCAGAAATTTTTTGTGCTGTGATCTCCATATCTGCCCTCTGTTTTCAGCGATAACACGGGAGATCAAAAAAAAGCGTTGACAGTCGCCCCGGCGGGGCGTACTATGCCGCCTCTTCGCTGCGAAGAGCAGTGAGGCTCCGAAGAAGCTTCGGAATATCGGGGTATAGCGCAGTCTGGTAGCGCGCCTGCTTTGGGAGCAGGATGTCGGGAGTTCGAATCTCTCTACCCCGACCAATTCGTATACCTGGCAGTCAGAGAGCGAACAACGCGCCCGTAGCTCATTCGGATAGAGCATCGGCCTTCTAAGCCGAGGGTAGCAGGTTCGAATCCTGCCGGGCGTGCCAAACCCGGCGTGATCGAGAATCACCACTCATCATGCCGCAGTACCAAATTGTGGTGGGCGTAGCTCAGTTGGTAGAGCCCTGGATTGTGATTCCAGTCGTCGTGGGTTCGAGTCCCATCGTCCACCCCATATTGCGGGCCATTAGCTCAGTTGGTAGAGCAGTGGACTCTTAATCCATTGGTCGTAGGTTCGACCCCTACATGGCCCACCAAATTGATTACGCAACCCTCTCCCGCCACCTTCCCGGCGCAGAGGGTCTCTTTGCCGCAGTGATCATCTCCCCCGCTTCCGTCCCTCTCGCCGTTACCACGGCCCGCCCCTCGGTCATTCCGTCCCCCGACCGCCACCCCGGCC
>SLIM01000074.1 GCA_007135625.1 Gammaproteobacteria bacterium | reverse complement strand
GGGCCGTTTCGAGCATCGGTAGGCGGGCTGAAAGCCAATCAATAGGGCGGTAAAGCGTTTGCAGGTCGGGCAATCCCTGAAGGGATACCAGCAGAGTTTGAGGGTCTTTCTGGTCGCAGGCGTAGAGCCTCCAGCCGCGTTGACAGACAATTTCGATGAAGGACTCCGGCGAAGCATTAAGAACGGATCGATTACAGGCGACTAGACAGCCGTCTTGAGCCGTATCGACTGTTGCAGAACTACCAGAATCTAAGTCGATCCCTCCGCCCTGGCAGAGCCAATAGTCTCGATCCAGTAAGCGAGCACTGCGTCCTCTACGCAGCGGGTTACTCCGATTTGTCGCAAAAGCGATCAGTTCATCCCTCGTTGGTAACTGCCACTCAATGAGATGGCCAATATGCAAATCGGCTGCCCGCTCTCTGCCCTCTGCAAGCAATAGTCGTCTCTCAGCATCCGGCTCTGCATCCCATAATAGGCGGCGATTGCTGTCATAGAGCATGAGGTAATCCTTATCAGCCACCCCAACCCACCAAAAAGGTTGAGTAGCGAGCTTTTCTGCAAAGGACTTAACCTGCTTGTTACGATAGAAACTCTCAAGATACGAAGGTATATTCATGTTCATAGTGATAAGATCGATCTGCAAATGGTGTTGTTGGGCATGGGCTTGGAGTCGCTTGAGCAGGGTACGCCGAACTGCTCGCAGGGCAAGTGCGTCGAGCGTTGTGATCAGGTGACTCACTGCCAGATGGTGCGGGGGTACATTCACGTCTCACGTCTCAACCAGCGGTTTCTTCTGCAACTGCCCTGCTGCATTGAGCAGCCCCGGCAGCCACTCGGCGCGAATTGTTGTCCCCGTTGTACTGCCGCGTTGGTGCTGCTGGTACTCGAACGCCCCCCCGGCGGAAACGGTTTGGAGTTGCGCGGCCCTACTGCGCCAGAGCAGGTTGTGGATCTCCAGCGCGGCGGTAAGGATCTGGCGCTCCTCCGCTGTTACCGGACGTTGCTCTTGCTTGCAGCGCTCGGCCAGACGCTCCCAGAGCTGAAGGATTTGATCCCACTGCGCAAGCTGGGCTACCAATCGGATCAGTTGTCGCTCCTCCGCTTCGTCGCTCTCCGGCAGCCACAGTGCGGTAAGTTCAGCGTCGGAGCGAACCTGTGCCAGTAGCTTTAGCTCCGGCCCAAGCTGCTGGCGCAGCGGGTCAGTGCTCATTTTGGCGGCGGGCAGGGGGGTGTGCTGTGGCGCAATGGCTACAGGTGCGGTGACTGGCGGCCCATCGTTAGCAGTCACGGCGCTGTTTTCTGGTGCTCCCTTGGCCACAACCTCCCGCAGCAGCTCGCGCAGCGTTACATCCTCTCTGAGCAGCAGCAACAGGTCGGAATAGGTCAATTTTGTAGGAGTATCCCCAGCAACGCTCTTGTCAGCACTTCGCTGAAGCTTGTGTAGGCGCTCCTTCTCTTTGGTACTCATGGCGACTCCTAAAAATCTTTTTACACCAGAATTATAAATGGTGCGTAGTGCTACCTTGAACCTCTGTAGCAGGGTAGCTAGCGCAGTGAGGTCCGTCACTCTTCACCTCGCACTAACCGAACAGAATTACTGTAGTTCCGGTTGCGGTAGCGCTCTTTAATGCGCTTCTGCGAGGGAGTCTCTGCACTCTCGGGAGCGGGAGGGTCGCTGTGGTCGCGCTCCTCAATGATGGCTTCCTGAAAAAACTCCTGCATCTCAGGCCGAATAACCAGCGCATGGCTTTTGATCAATGTTCGACAAGCGGCCAGAAGCTGGAGACGCTCCTCCTCAGGCAGGTGGCTGAACAACGTGCGGGCGAGCGTAACTTCCCGTGCCGACGGCTCGGCATAAGGCGAGGGGATGCGTGGTATCTCAGAGGAGCGTGCCAGTGCGGCCACCTCCTCCGCCCGTACCCGTCCCCAAAAGTTGCGAAAGATGAGCGGCAGAAACTCCTGAAGCCGTTCCAGGCTCGGTACCTCCCATGCAGCGATGCGCTGTGCTAGCCGCCGGTTCTCGATCTGTAGCCGCTGTAGCTCCTCTAGCCCGACCGCCCGCTCCAGCCGTGCCGTGCGTTCGGCAAGCAGATCGAGGAAGGTGTAGAGTACACGCGCTTCGCTAGTGGTCTGCAAAAAGTTCTCTATAGAATGGTCTATAGCCTGCATGGCGTTAGATTCCTCGTTGTTTGGCGTATTGCTCGGCATAACGCGCCTCCAGCAAAGATAAACTTAATAGGGTTGCGACCACCCGCTCCAGTTGGCTCTCCTCCGCTAGTGCCTCAACGCTCTCCATGAGTACGGTGAAGCTGGAGTCGAGCGCCTGGGTAGCGGCGTAGTAGGATTCGTTAAGATGCCTGGCAAGGTGGGCGTTAATATCCGGGGTGTCGGGTTGGACTTGACGCAGTGCCTGTTCGGCAGCTTCAAAAAAGTGCCAGACCGGTCTCCAGGTCTGTTCCAGATTGGCTTGCCAGTAGTCGCTCCACCAGTGGCCCAGAGGATGGTCGGCAAAGAGTGGTGCAGGAGGGGCAAGAGAAGCGGCGAGCTGCTGTTGATCAGGGTAGCCGGTTTTGCGCCACCACTGCTGTAGCAGAATGGTGCGCATGTTGATTCATCTTCTCCAGATAGCTACCCTGCAGCCCTTGCAGGGTCTCATGCAGTCTCTTCTTTTCCTCCCGCCAGAGCACTTCGATCTGGCGGGTGAGCTGCCCATACTGCTGATCCAGCTCCTCGGGCAGTCCGATGGTACTCGCCTTGTTGGCGATCATGCGGCGCACATAGGACTCCGTTACCTGCTCCTCAATCGAGTCATGCAAGGCCGTTAGCGGCTTGAGCAGGCGATCACGCATCGCCTTTTGCAAAGTCTCCAAGGCACGCCGATGCTCCTCGCGTGACTCCTGGGTTTCGCGCTTCTTCTCCTGCTCAAGTTCGCTAATGTCCAGCTCCAACGTCTTCAGCTCCAGGGCGCGGCTCTCGGCGCTCTGGTCGCTATCGAGCTGGTGGCGCTCGCTTTCAATATGGTCGCGCAGTATAGATTGAATGTCGATGAGCTGGGTCAGTGGCTTGAGGATGATCTGCTCCTGCGCCTCGCCACTGCTGATCATCTCTACGATACGCTGGGCCAAGCAGTCGATGTTTGAGCGCTGGCGACGCACTGGATCGGGATCACGGCCCCAGCGGGCGCTAACACCAAACAGGTGATCCTTATCGGTCAGGCGTTCGATCTCCTTACCGTACTTATCTTTTAATTCCTCCGGGACTTTCAGCATAAAACGCTCTCTGAACTCATTAAGCTTATTCTCAACTCGCTGGGCTTCACTAAGAAGCTTGTCATGGGCATCCTCGGGTTCCAGTACCCGATCCCACTTGTTAATAACAGTGATAAACTTCTGAAAATTTGGCAACAGGGTGCGAACCATGAACTCCCACTCGGTGCCAGCACCGCCGAGCTGCTCGGCCGCCTGTACCCAGAGTGCGACGTGGGCCTCGGCGATGGCCTTGCGGGTGATCTCCTCATGGTGTTTCATCACTCCATTAAGCCCAGGTGTATCAATCAGTACTAGCCCTTCTTTGAACAAGTTACTGTCAAAAAAGACCTCAATATGTGAAACTTGACGACGCGCCTCGGCATTGCTCTTCTCCAGCTCCGTACCCCAGCGTTTGAGTGCCTGGTCGTCGTTCCAGTCGATCTCCTCAGTGGGACGTTCGTCTTGGTAGTGGATACGAATAAAACGCTCCTTGCGCCCCGACGGCAAGGCTTGCAGAAAGGTGTTCACGGCGGTCGTGATCTCAAGGGCGGTCTGCAAGAGTTCGATTCCGAGCAGGGCATTCAACAGTGCGGATTTGCCACGCGAGAACTCGCCCACCACCACCACCTTCACCTGATCGGACTCCAAGGCCCGCTGCAACTCGTCGAAGCTGGCGTGTGTGGCCTTAAGTTCAGCACTGCCGTACTGTTCAAATAGCTCCTGTGTACGCTTGAAGTAGTCGCGTGCCTGTTCGATGCGAAATCGGCGTGCTTCAAGACCACTTAACAGGTTTTCATTACTGGTTTGAGACTTGGAGGTGTTCTTCATGAGGGTACCAACGCTCTATTGCCAAAGGTGGATCGGATCGGTTGAGAAGTACAGGGTCTGCCGCAACTTCCCCAGACAGGGACAAAAAGTAAAAACTTAATGGTTCTCGCGGAAGATTACTAGCCATCTCACGCTATGTCAAGTCGTTGTGCGACAGCTTTTGTCGTGTGCAACACGCTTTGCATCCACTTCAACCCGTTGCAATGCCCTACTCCAGCGACAACGTGCGTCGGTTTGCGCACTCTCCATCCGCAATCGCCGCGCCAGATACGGCGGTGCAAATCTCCAGTTGATCCGGTCCAATCGCTTGTGCAAAGAGCTTGTGACCCGACAGGTCGCCCTGCAGGTCGATCCGTCGCCTGTAGAGTCCCGGCTCGCCAATGCGCACCTCGCCAGTATGGGCACTCGGCAGTTGAGTATAGTAGAGGTTAAAGACCCGATCACGCGGCATACCCAGTTCATGCCATACACCATAGGGAGTCCCTTGGGGCAGGCCGACCTGAAAGCGTCCCCGCCGCTCGCGCCCCACATAAAAAGCGAAGGGTGCCTCGCCACCGCTTGCGGTAGCAGCATGGTTGACCACCTTAACCACCCCACCCGGGCAGAGGTGGAGCAGACCGAGGGCGACACCCGTCTTGGCGGTAGGGCGATAAGGTGTATCGGCTTCAATAGGTAGCGGTGGGTGGGGCTGAAGTCGCGGATAAATCTCGCCAAACAGGGTTTTAAGGTGCTGCTCAAGCGGCGGCTGAGGTGGCTCCTCCTCCATCTCTAGCTCCGTATCTGCTGCGTCGTCGCTTCCATCCGCCAGAGCAAACAGGCGAGCTACAAGGGCGGAGCGACTAGCATTACCGGCCAGTAAAACATGAATTGACTGCGGCGGCTGTTCGGCAAACGCCTTACGCAGCGCCGCGAGGAAGTTGTACACGCCCTGCTCAATGCGAGCCTCCAGATAGTCATGCAACTCCTGCTCGGGAATCGCAAACTCGCACTCGACCTTACCGCCATCACGAGCCAAGAGAGCGATCTTCTCCACGCCGCTCTTATTTGGCAGCGCACCTTGCTCCCAAAAGGGACGCAATCGCGCAATTAGCATTAGGGTATTGGTCTGTGCCGCTTGCGTCCGCTCAAGAAACATCTCAGAACCGGGAAAGTCATCGGCATCCAGCGGACGGGTAAAGGCGATCTTGTTCTCGCGACAAAGCTCCAGGTTGTGTCGAAAGGTGCGGTAAGCGAGATTTTCTAACAGGTTCTCACCGCCGAGAAAGGGGTCGCCAGCGGTGCCGAAGTGTTCAAAAACCACCTCCCACCCCTCATCCTCCTCCTCAGTATCGGGTAGGCGGTAGCGCCCAAAATCGAAATCGGCGGTGCCGCCACCGAAGTCGAAGACGGCATAGGCCACGCCCTCCGTGGTTGGTTCAATCTCCAGCAGCGGTAACGCCGCCGCTGCATAGGCTGCCGGTTCACTCGCTAGCTCCTCAACGGCGAAGGTATCAAATGCGGGTTGCTCAATGAGCGTGGCGGGTAGAGTGCGTTGCAAGCCGCGCCGAAAGGAGGCGAGGATCTTCTCCTTCACGTCGCGTGGGTAGGCGACCGGGAAGGTCAGGTAGTAGCGGGTAAAGAGACCACGCCCACGCCAGTTGATAGTTAGCCCTAAAAACCATGCGTAGAGTTCAATGGGATCAAAGGGGTCATTCGGGCTGACGGTGAGCGGCTGTCCCCTAACCGGCATTCGGGCGCTCAAAGAGGCCAGTTCATGTTCCAGACCCTTGATCTGATCGGTGATGCGTACCCGATCCCCCATACCCTCGCGTAGCGCCCACTGTTTGAGCTTGGTCAGAACGCTGGCAACTACTTGCGGGTTAGTTTCGTTATGGCGGAGATTGTGTAGTGCTTCGTGGGAGCAGCGCACTTGATCATCCCAGAGAATGCCAGGGCGGTAGGCGGTGGTACTCCAGGCATCGCGCAGGGCTGCGAGATCGAGGAGTTCGAGTACCGTCGGATTTTCGTAGTCGTCCGGCCCCTCCTTGGCCCAGAAGTCTTGTACACCGATGCGTAGCAGCTTGTAGTGGCCGTTGTCATCGTAAGCGACCACAGTGCTGCTGGTGCCGAAGTCGATGGCGATGTTCCAATCCTTCAGGTCATCTGCTGGGTTGCGGGCGCGTACACCGGCTTGTCGTAGCTCCTCGGCATCTTGGCCCCAAAACTCCCACAGTCCCTTGTTCGGGTCGGTAAACTGGGCCGTTTCGAGCATCGGTAGGCGGGCTGAAAGCCAATCAATAGGGCGGTAAAGCGTTTGCAGGTCGGGCAATCCCTGAAGGGATACCAGCAGAGTTTGAGGGTCTTTCTGGTCGCAGGC
>SLIM01000164.1 GCA_007135625.1 Gammaproteobacteria bacterium | reverse complement strand
CTGGGCGCTGCGCTGGGTACTCTTTCTCGGGCTTCCCGCCGCCCTCGGGCTGATGCTGCTGGCCGGGCCGATCCTGGCGACCCTGTTTCAGTCAGACCATTTCACCCCGCGTGATGTCGAGATGGCCTCCCTCAGCCTGATCGCCTACGGCAGCGGGCTGCTCTCCTTTATCGCGATTAAAGTCCTCGCCCCCGGCTACTTCTCGCGACAAGATACCAAAACTCCGGTGCGCATTGCGGTGATCGCAATGAGCGTGAACATGCTGCTCAACCTGCTGCTGGTCTTTCCGCTAGCCCATGCCGGATTGGCCCTTGCCACCGCGCTCTCGGCGACCCTCAACGCCTGGCTACTCTATCGCGGACTGCGCCGCGAGGGGGTCTATCAGCCACAACCGGGGTGGCGTTTGCGCATCCTGCACGGAGTGCTGGCGAGTGCGGTGATGGCGTTAGTGATCTACGGGTTGATGGGGGAGTGGGCGAGCTGGTTGGTGATGGGGCGCAGTGAGAAAATCCTGCTGCTGCTCGGGATTATTACCGCCGCTGCGGTAAGCTATGGGGCGGTACTCTTCGCCTGCGGAGTGCGTCCGCGAATGCTGCTTAGGCCTTAGCTCTGAGGAGGAGGCTGGCTGTCGTGGCTCCCCAACAAATAGGTGGCGGCAATGGACGCAAAAGGTTGTAGAATAGCCCCCCTGTTGCGAAACAGCGAGGCCATGTCCAATTGAATTGTACGGGAGGATGAATGACGTTGACGGTGACGTTACAGCAAGATGTTCTGGCGAAAAAGGCGGCACTAGCCGCCCTTATCGGGGAGCCGCTGGCGGTGTTGGCACTTGCTTGCGCCCAGGTGTGGCCCGCTGCCGATGCGTTAGACCAACGCCTGCGCGAAGAGATCGACAGCGTGCCGAGCTGCGCCAATCTTTACATCTGGGATCTGGAGGGGCAGCAGGTCTCCTCGCTGGTTGGCCGCAGCGGAGTGGATCCGAGCTGGCGAGGACACGATCTGTCACAGCGTCCCTACCTGCAAAACAACCTCCCATTCAAGGGCATTATGCTCTCCTCGCTCTATGAGAATATGCTCACCGGCGAGCAGTGTGTTACCGCGCTGCAAGCGGTGCGTGCAAACGGCGAGCTGCTGGGCTTTATCGCTGCTGACTTTCCGCTCTCGGCACTGCTGAACGATGCCCGCCTTAGCACCCCGCTGTGCGACTACCAGCAGTATCGCGGAGACCCGGCGGTACGCGGTACCCTGTTTCTGCAGCAGCGGATTCAGAGCCGCATGGATGACCACATCGACCTAGCGCTGGAGAGCATCTACCGGCTACTGGTGGAGCATGGAATCTTTCATGCCAAGCTCCACTTCTCCAGCGGGCGCTGCTCCTTCTGGCTGCTTGACGATCCGTATAACTACCGGGTACACCGGGTAGAAGAGATTATCGACCCCGATCTCCCGCTCTACTACCCGCTCCACCCCTATCCTGCGCAGGCGCGAATCACCCCGGCACAGATTCGCCAGGTGCTTCAGCAACTGCGGGCGCTACGTTTTATCGACGAGACCATCTACCTGCGCTCTGCCTCTCTGAACTGCATGAATGGGATGTTGGGATTAACTTTTTCGTGTGACGGCTCACACTATATGCCGATCTGCGAATTTCTCGATAAAAATCTCTCTTTTTGGCTTGGTGAGCTGGCGGGTGAAGAGCGCCAGTGTAAAAACCGCATTGACCTGGAGAATCCATGACTGATCCACTCTCTCCCACGCTGCAAAACTACGCCGTAGATCGCTGGGGCGACGGCTACTTCGCCATTAACGAACAGGGCCACCTGAACGTCATACCCAATCGGGATCATAACACCATCGACCTGCTCGAGCTGGCCGCACGCATTCGTGGCGAGGGGCTGGATTGGCCGGTGTTAGTGCGCTTTATGGACATTATTCGGGATCGCATTACTACCATTTGTGATGCCTTTCAGCAGACCTTCGAGGAGCGCGGCTACCAGGGGCGCTATACCGTGGTCTATCCGATTAAGGTCAACCAGCAGCGTAGCGTAGTGGAGGAGATCGCGGGTAGCCGTCGCGACTGCGTCGGGCTGGAGGCGGGCAGCAAGTCGGAGCTAATGGCGGTACTGGCGCAGGCCGGGAGCCAGGCGGTGGTGGTCTGTAACGGCTACAAGGATAGCGAGTATATCCGCCTCGCGCTAATCGGCAGCCGCTTGGTCGGACGGCTCTACATCGTTATCGAAAAGCCCTCGGAGATTGAGCTGGTACTGCGCGAATCGGCGGATCTCGGAATCGAACCGCTGCTTGGGGTGCGCATGAGACTCGCCTACACCCCCTCCGGAAAGTGGCAAGATAGCGGCGGGGTGAAGTCGAAGTTCGGCCTCTCCGCCGGGCAACTGCTGGAGCTGATTCAGACCCTGCGTGCCGCCAATAAACTCGGTTGCCTGCAACTGCTACACAGCCACATCGGTTCGCAGATTCCCAATATCCGCGACATTCGCCATGCGATGGCCGAAGTCGTCCGCTTCTACTCGCAGATGCGCGGCCTCGGCATTCCGATTCGGGTGGTCGATGTCGGCGGCGGTCTCGGGGTCGATTACGAAGGGACTGGTACCCGCCACCACTGCTCGGTCAACTACTCCCCCCGTCTTTACGCCCAAGAGGTGGTGGAGGGGCTGCAGCGGGTGTGTGACGAAGAGAATCTCCCCCATCCCGACATCTTCAGCGAGTCGGGACGCGCCTTAACCGCCCACCACGCGGTACTGATCACCAACGTGGTCGAAAGCGAGGCCGTCCCCGACTCCAGCCCCGACGGGTTGAACGGTATTGAAGATCCCCATCCGGCCTTGGAGCGGCTCTACCGCAGTGGTGAGCGCATCGGTCAAGCCACTCCTGCTGAACTCTACCAGGAGGCGCGTCAGGATCTGGAGGAGGCGCTTGGGCTTTTCGAGCAGGGGGAGCTGAGTCTGCAAGAGCGAGCTCTCGCCGAGGGCTTTTTCTTCGGACTCTGTCGCCGCCTGTTACCGCTGCTGCGTCCCACCTCCTCGCGCCACCGCGAGCTGTTTGACGAGCTGAACGAAAAACTTGCCGATAAGATTTTTTGTAACTTCTCGGTGTTTCAGTCGATGCCTGACACGTGGGCGATTGGCCATGTCTTCCCGGTGATGCCGCTGCAACGGCTGCACGAAGCGCCGTTGCGCAACGCCACAATCCACGACCTCACTTGCGACTCCGATGGTCGGATCAGCAGTTACGTTGATCAGGATGGGGTCGAATCGACCTTTGCGATTCATGATCTGCACAAAGAGGAGGTCTATCTGCTGGGGATCTTTTTGGTCGGGGCCTATCAGGAGATTCTTGGCGATATCCATAATCTTTTCGGAGATGCCCACGCCATTAACGTCCATCTGACCGCAGAGGGGGGGTACCGCCTCACGGAGCCGGAGCTTGGCGATCAGGTCGATGAGCTACTCGCCTATATCCATTTTGATCCCACCTCCATGCTCGCCACCTACCGTGCGAAGCTGGAACAGGCCGAGCCGCAGGAGTCGCTGCGTGATGCCTGGTTTGAGGAGCTGAAGATGGGGCTGGAGGGGTATACCTATCTGGAGGAGTAGGGGGCTGGGATCGGTGGAAGAGTCTTCAGCTCGGGATGGATCGTGATCCGAAAACGCCGCTCTTGCCGGGTTAGCGGTTCGAGTTGCGGGAGCTGGCGGGCGAGTACCTCCTGATCGGCCTCGGAGGCATCGTTGCCGACGGCGAGGCGCTGGCCGATGCGCTCCACCATGAGCCTCTCCGGGGTCTGGAAGTGCAGAATTGCGTAGGGTACGCCGAGGCGCTGGGCGAGTTGCTGAAAGGGGGCGCGGTGGGCGGCGCGTAGAAAAGTGGCATCGACGATCACCGGCACTCCGGCGTTACTGACCACTTCTGCAAGGGCGAGGAGTTCGCGGTAGGTGTTGGCGGAGAACTCCGGGGTGTAGATCGAGTAGGGGAGGGCGGCGGAGGAGGCCTCGGGGGGGAGTCCGGCGAGGCGCTTGCGAATTGCATCGGCGCGCAGTTGGACGGCACCATCGCGGCTGGCGAGCTGTTGCGCGGTGGTACTCTTGCCCGCCCCGGAGGGGCCGCAGGTGATCGCGAGGTAGCGGGGGAGGGGGGTGGCGTAGCGGGTGGCGAGAGCGAGGTAGTGCGCTAGCTCGGCGCTCGCTTGGTGGTCATCCCGGTCGCCGCTGAGGGCGCAGATCTTGGCGCGTACCGTCGCCCGGTAGAGCTGGTAGTAGCGCAGTACGGTGAGGGCCGAGTAGTCGCTGCTCTGCTCCAGGTAGCGGTTGAGCAGGCGGCTGCTGGCGCTGTGCAGGTTGCGGGCGGTGAGATCCATGAGCAGGAAGGCGAGGTCGTTGGCGGTGTCGATCCAGCGCAGTTTGGGGTTAAACTCAATAGCGTCAAAAGGGGTCGGTTCGCCGTTAAGGAGGGCGATGTTGCCGAGGTGCAGGTCGCCGTGGCATTCGCGAATATGCTGCTCCTGGCGGCGCTGGGCAAAGTGGGGGGTGAGGCGCTGATGGAGTGTGCGGGCCTGCCGCCGGAGCGGTTGCAAAGCGGGATGGTTAGGGAAATAGGTTTGCAAGACGCGCAGGTTCTCCGCCAGCGGCTGCCAGACCGCCTCCGGGGAGCCAAACGGGTCGCTGCTGGGGGCCTGTTGGTGGTGGCGGACAAGTTGGTCGCAGAGCCGGTCGAGGCAGTTGGGGGAGAGCGCTTGCGGACAGTTGGCGAGAAGTGCCTGATCGGCAAAGCGGCGCATGGTGACGGCGTAGTCGAGCGGGGGGCCGGTTCCGCCGAGTTGGGGGTTCTCCAGGGTGCCGCTGATCGGGGTGACTGCGAGGTAGAGATCGGGGGCGAAGCGGCGATTCAGGCGCAGCTCTTCGTGGCAGAAGTGGCGGCGCTGCTCCAGGGTGGAGAAGTCGAGAAAGCCGAAGTTGACCGGCTTTTTGATCTTCCAGGCCCGTTCGCGTCCCAGCAGCACGCTGGAGATGTGGGTCTCACGCAGGTCGGGCGGGTCGCCTTGGCGGGTAAGGGCGGCGACCAGCCCGGTAATCAAGCGGTGGTGCTGCTGCATAGGCCGTTAAAACTCGCCGCTGGCTCCGGCGACCATCACCTCCAGCATCTGCTGGTTGACCCGAATTGCGGTATCAACTACTTGCGGGGGCAGCAGCTCGGAGTTGATCAGCATATCGAGGTTGAGCATCATCAGCCACATTTTCCCCTGTGGATCCTCCACCAGAGAGATGCGGCACGGCATGTAGCTGGAGAAGATCGGATTGGCTACCACCATGACGTGGGCATCCATTGGGTTGCAGAACTGGAAGATTGAGAGATAGGGGGTTTCGACCCCGCGTGCCTCCAGCTCTTGCGAGATGCGCTGTTCGCCCACCAGACGCAGGTTAAGCTCTATCGCTTTGGACTCCATCGCGCTAATCGCATCTTCAATCGAGACTCCAGGCTTTAGCTCCATCTGGGCGACGGTCTGGGTGATGTCGGTGATCTGCAAACCGGCCTGTGGAGCGGGTGGGGCGGGTGCTGCGGCTACCTGGGCGGGGCGACTGGGGAGCAGGCGCGGCGGCTCAAAGCGGGCGCTGCGATCAACGCGCTGATTGCCAAGGACACGAATATGGGCGATCAGGTCGAAGAGGTCGCGGTCGGAGAAATGATCAAAGGTGTCGTCGTTGGGGTCATCGTCATGAATGCGTACCTTGGCCTGAAACATCTTAATGGATTGAAAGAGGTATTCGCCGTGTTGCAGGGCCAGCGGGGGGGCATCCTTGTCGTCGCGACCAAAGCCATCACGACCATGGCAGATTCGGCAGTCGCGGAAGAGCCGTTCGCCTACGGCAGGGTTGCCTGGCATATTGTGCTGAATGGCGAAGCGGGGGTAGATCGCAAGATCAAGACTCTCCATGTAGGCGGCCCAGTCGTGCAGGTCGCGGTCGCTGATATGGTGGAGTCCGGCCACCTCGACCATTAGCGGGTTGATGCGCTTGCCCTCGACATACTCTTTGGTCGCCTTGACCAGGTACTCTTTGGGGAGTCCCGCCAGGCGCGGCGAGAGACGGCCCGGGGTGCCTTGGCCGTAGATGCCGTGGCATAGGGCGCAGTTACGATTAATGCGTTCACCGTTGGCGAGATCAACGGAGGCTTGCGCAGAGTTGGCCAAGAGCAGGGCGAGGGGGATCGCTAGCAGGTAGGTTAGGCATCTCTTCATGGCACATCTTCCTTCTGTAATGTGTGATTATAGAGCGGGCTGCTCACCAGGCATACAGCGAGGTCTCGATCCGGGCTCGATGCTACTGTGGCCGGGCAGGGTAGATGATAGCGGGAATCTTGGCAAATAACTACTGCTTGATATTCCAGAAGCGCAGGAAGCGTGGTTGCGTATTACGGGGAGGGCGTAGCGCTAGAGGGTCATGCTATCGACTGCATTGCTTGTTGTTGGTCTTT
>SLIM01000194.1 GCA_007135625.1 Gammaproteobacteria bacterium | reverse complement strand
TTGATCGCGCCGTTGCTGCCGGAGGTGAGGCCGCTTTCGCTGTGGCCTAACAGATCACTGGTGCTGTTGAAGTAGACGCGGGTGACTTCGGTGGCAACTTCGCCGATGGTCAGGGCTTGGTTGTTGGCGAGGTAGATCCCTTCCCCTGCGCGGGCGGCAACGGTGAGGATCGGATCGGGAGTCGGATCGGGAGTGGGGGAGCCCTCCCCCCCTTCCCCTGCGGGGGCGGCAACGGTGGCAACGTCGATCTGGAGGGCGTTGGGGTTGGTGTCGCTGTAATTGATCGGGTTGTCGTTGTCGGCACCGCCGATGCTGCCGTTGCGGCTGTACAGGGCGAGGGCGGCGGCGGTGAGGGTTCCACCTAGGTTGGCGTTGAGGATGTCGTTGCCGCTGGTGAGGCCGATGTGGCCACTTCCGGCATTGAGATCACCGTTCAGGTGGAGGCTGTCTTGGGCATCCAGGTAGATGGTCTGATTGGCGGTACTGCTGGTGGCCGTGCCTGCGGTGGTGATGTCTCCAGCGGTGCTTTGGTAGTAGAGGGTGCCGGTGCCGCCGGTGGTGACGTTGGCGTTCTGTTCGATGCTGCTGCCGAGTAGGTTGATGTGGCCGCTCCCGCTGCTGATGTGGGCAGCGACCTCTTGGGTGAGTGCGCCGTCGGCTAGCAGCAGCACGTCGCCGCTGCCGTCGGCGGTGATCGCTTGGTTGACGGTCAAATCACCACCCGTCTTGATTTTTATTACACCATTACCTGCGGTAGTCGTCACCCCCGAGATAATTAAACCATCAACCTCGTCAATATAGATACCACCACCAGCAGTTGCATTTAACGAGGCGACCTCAGTATCAAGGGCCAATGCATTGGTATCGCTAGCCGCACCTCCAGCAGCAGCGCCAACTCCCGTGGCGGCATCTATGACCAATCTACCGTTGGTCGCTACAACATCAATATGGGCATCGCCACCATCTACAATGCCGCCAGAGGTGCTAATTAAAGTGACGGCATCATTAGCCATACTTCCTGTTGCCACCTGGCTGAGAGTAATATCACCATCTGCGAAAAGCTCTATCAGACCTGATTCCGACGCTATAACCGCGCCATCAGTCCCATCATCAGCCATCGTGATCGCACCACCGGCAAATCCATCTCCAAGTATACCCGCATTATAGTCGGTAGCAGCATACGCCTCTATCGCTCCGCTTCCTGCGGCGCTTACCGTTGTGGTACTGGCAAGTGCGATATGATTACCTGCATAGAGATAGATTGCGCCATTCCCTCCCGAGGCGGTTACATCCGCGTTGATGGTTAGATTATCGCCACTCGTTGCGCCTTCTGCAGCAAGGGTAATATCGCCACCCGTGGTATTGCTTACAGGCGCGGCTATGATGAGCGGGCTACTGGTGCGAACCCGAATATCGCCAGACACGGCAGAACCACCGGTGATGGTTACACCAGCTAAACCATCTACAGTGCCAACCGTCAGGCCACCAGCCGTGTCGTGCAGGCTGATATCGCCATCAACGGTGGTTGCAGCGACCGTGTTCACTTCGATTTTCAGATCATGGCCGATGACGGAGCCTATGCCCGATTGAGCGCGAATCGCCAATTGGTCGCCATGTAGAGAGCCGGTGCCGTTCGGATTAAGCACTGCTTTAGCCGAGTGTAGCGTAATCATACCAGTACCTGCACTAGCATTGACTACGCCATCAATATTAAGACCACCATTCACTGAAGATATGTCGATATCTCCACCAGCCGTTACCATCTCTAGCCAGAGATCATCGTCATTGGTGATGCCGACCCAGCCACCTGCGGTGACGTTAATACGGTGGAGCTTGTTACCCGCATTGCGCAACTCAATATAGTCACCGGCATCAAGTGTCGTCGTATCTCCAACGGTGAGCGTCGCACCTACAAGCTGAGTAATCGCATCTCCCGAAGTAACATCAAGATTTCCAGTGATGTCGATGGTTGGCAGAGCAACCGTGCCAGCATTTGCAATCGCAAGATTTTTCAGCTTTCCGGTGAGTGCTGCAAAGTTTACTGCACCACCAAACACATTATCTGGATTATTGATACCGAGTGTTGCACCCTCAGCAGCAGTGAAGGTTGCATTGCTGTCTACCTGCAATTTACCAATAAAATCAGTACCATCATGTCCCTGGATAATATCTCCATGTGCGGTAAGATTCAAAGTTCCTGTGGTCGTGATCTCGCCTGTTACAATGCTATCGCTCTCTTGCAGAGCGATGTCGCCGCTGCCGCTACTGGCACTAAAGGTACCCAGAAAATTGTCGTTATTGGTCAGCGTGATTGCGCCATTGGTGGTGGTTAGGGTGGTATCCCCAGCGTTCAGCGCTGTTCCTGCCGCTTGGGTAATGGCCTGCCCAGTGTTTTCCGTAGTGAGTGACAACGTCCCGGTGGTGGTGATGTCACCAGTTACGATGTTATCATTCTCTCGCAGAGCGATAGTACCGCTGCCGCTGCTGGCACTAAAAGTACCCAGAACATTGCCACTATTGGTCAGCGTGATTGCGCCATTTGTGGTGGTTAGGGTGGTATCCCCAGCGTCCAGCGCTGTTCCTGCCGCTTGGGTAATGGCCTGCCCAGTGTTTTCCGTAGTGAGTGACAACGCCCCGGTGGTGGTGATGTTGCCTGTTACAATGCTATCGTTCTCTTGCAGAGCGATGTCGCCGCTGCCGCTACTAGCGCTAAAGGTACCCAGAACATTGCCACTATTGATCAGCGTGATTGCGCCATTTTGGGTAGTAAAACTGCTCTCTCCGACCGTAAGGGCGGTTTCCCCCTGTTGTGTAATGGCCCCACCAGCATCAGTAGCCGTCACCGAGAGTTCATTGGTATTGTTTATCGTGCCTAATGTGGCCGCTGTAGCGGAAATTGTAACATTCCCACTACCGCCGCCATGAACTGCATTCGTACCCTCATGCACAAAGGCTCCAGCGGCACTGACAAGAGAGATATCTCCGCCCGCCGAAGTGATAGAGCCGTTTGCGGTGATCGTCAGGGCATTGTTCCCTTGAAGATCAATGGTTCCAGCACCTAACGTGGTAGTTACCGCTCCATCCACGTTAAGGCCACCATTCAGCGAAGCTATGTCAATATTTCCACCAGCCGTTACTATCTCTAGCCAGAGATCATCGTCATTGGTGATGCCGACCCAGCCACCTGCGGTGACGTTGATACGGTTGAGTTTGTTGCCCGTATTGCGCAACTCAATATAGTCACCGGCATCAAGTGTCGCGGTACCGCCAACTTCCAGAGCGCCACTTTGCGTGATCTCTGCCCCGCTTTTTACCCCCAAAGCGCCAGCGAGGGTTAGCGCCGGTAGCTCAATCGCTTCGGTATTGGCAATGATCAAATCGTTAAGTGGATCCGTGCCAGAAGGGGCAAAAGTGAGACTACCCGAGAGGCTATTTCCGGCATTGTCGATAATAATGTTTTGGCCGGAGTTGGCGGTGAAGGTTGCATTGCCGCCTATAGCTAACACCACATCTGAAAAAAGAATGCTAGTAGCAGAGAGATCGGCGTTATTGGCGACTGCAAGAGTCGCTCCCGCTGCATCGGTCAATGCTTCTGCGCTACGGAGAGTCAGGGTGCCTGCCGTACTGGTTCCTGCCAGCTCGGTGGCGCTCGCCTCGTGGATCTCTACCGCTCCTGCGCTGTTGAAGGTCAACGTACCGAAGTGATGAATAGCATCTAAAAGAATGCTAGTAGCAGAGAGATCGGCGTTATTGGCGACTGCAAGAGTCGCTCCCGCTGCATTAGTCAATGCTCCTGCGCTATGGAGAATCAGAGTGTCTGCCGTACTGGTTCCTGCCAGCTCGGTAGCGAACGCTTCGTGGATCTCTACCGCTCCTGCGCTGTTGAACGTCAACGTACCGAAGTTGTGGGAGTAGGTGCCATCCAATAAAACACTACCACCTACAAACAATGCATTATCTTGAACGAATATGTTTCCACTACTCGTAATCGGCCCCCCAGAAGTAGCATCCAGCGTTCCAGTAATTACCGATGTACCAAACTCCAGCTTACTATTGCTGCGCAGAATAACATCTCCGCCATCTACAGAGACAATTCCCGAAAAGTCATTGCTCATTTCCCCGAGAGTGATGCTACCTGCCCCGCCACCCGCAGTAACAGAGACATCGCGAGCGATTAAAGAGCTGCCCGTCTGTATCACTGAGCCACCCGCAGCGACCGTCAGATCACCCGTAATACTAACCAAGCTATTAAAAGAGACATTATTTTCTGCATCAAGGGTCAGATTCAGATTCCCAGCCAGCTCAGCATTCAACAGAATATCATTATGCGCATCAAAGATCAGGGTTCCTTCCAGACCAGTATAGTTTAAATCCGCCTGCAGCCTAATATCCCCATCTTGGCCTCCCACATCCCCCGTTTTTACCGTAACCTCTGCGCCCCCATCCAATGCCGTGACAATCAGATCAACACCCAACTGCGCCCCATCGCCCGTAGACACAAAAGGATCTGCATTATTAATATTGACCTCAGCTACATCCGCAACAATCTCAATATTATTCGGATCAATCAACCACTCCCCACCCCGCCCCCGAGGTGCAGTAACATCAGGAGTACGGGTAATAGTCAGATTCTGCTTACCGGAGGTCTCGACAAAGCCGCCATTGCCGCCCTGGCTACCGCCTCGGGCGCTGATATGGCCATGCACCACGGTGGTTTCATCCGACCAGACGATCACCCGCCCGCCGTCGCCCTGCTCGCCTGCATCGGCGACGATTTCCGCTTCAGGACTAACATAAGTATGGGTTGCATTCAGCACATCCGGGTTACTCCCCAGATAATCACCACCAACCCGAATACTGCCGCCACCCTGCTGCCCCGAAGCATCGATACGAGCCTGTTCAGTGACGGCAACCCGGTCACCGAGGAGATCAATCTGCCCCCCCTGCCCTTTCTCTCCGCTGGCATCAAGGGTGCCGCTGTGATAGACATCACCACCTTGACCGACAAGACGGATGGTACCGCCGCTCTCGTCGATACGGGTAGCACGCACAATCCCCTCATTGTTGACAACACGGGTAAAGGCATCGCGGGCGGTGTGGGCAGAGAGCAGCACCGTCTCCCCCTCTAAAAGACCGCTATTATGGACAGCGTAATGGGTGTCGTTAGCGAGTGCCTCTTCGTCGATCTGAAAGCGCAGCATGCCGTCGCCAGTGAAATCCAGGGTAGCCGCGTTACCAGCAGCGAGCTGGACGGTGCCGGCACGGGCGATGACAACCCCCTCATTCGCTACTGCACCGCCAGTGAGAAGTACACTGCCGCCGGTAGCCGCTTCAATCAATCCCCGGTTGATCACCACCCCGGCACCGCTCCCCCCTTCCAGGCGGGCCACTCCATTCATGAAGTCGCCGGGGTCAATGTCGTGGCCGCTGACTACCGCAGCATGGGCGTTAAAGCGGGCGGTTTCGGTGAAAACGATTCCGTTGGGGTTGGCGAGGATGACCTGGCCGTTGGCGTTAATCTGCCCCCGGATGGTGCTGGGGTTGTGGTCGAGGATGCGGTTGAGGAGTACCGCTGAGGCGCTGGGTTGGTGGATGTTGACGACATCGGGAATATCGAGGTTGAAGCTCTGCCACTCGACCGCCATGCGGTGGGTCGCCTGATTGATCTGGGTGGTGTGCGGATCAACCTGGACGATGTTGCCGTTGCCGCCGACGAGGATGCCACCCTGCGGGAGGGCGTGGAGAGTACCGCTGCCGAGAAGGCCACTAATGAGGAAGGGGAGCAGTAACGGGACGAGGTGATCTTTGCTACGGCGTTTGGGGGGCTGCCCCTTGGTGCCGTTGCGGGAGCCGTAGTGGGTTACCTTCTTACTGGATCTGTTCATGGCCCGATTTCCTGTTTGCAAAAGTGACTCAAGAGGTTGGTACTGTGTATGGGGTTGAGTTGCTACGGTGTCGACCTAACGGCGACCTCCGAAGCTATACCGCAAATCGAAAAAGTATTGTGGATCCCGTTCATTGGCAGGATCCTCTCGGCCTACCGGGGTCGCAACGGTCAGGCTAACTTGCATACGCTCTGGGACGTTGAGGCGCAGGCCGAGTCCGGCTCCGACCAGCTCTTGGCTACCCTCTTCACTACGCAGCGGTCGGTTGTTCTCGCCCCAGCCGTAGTCGGCGAAGGCGATCAGGCGCAGGCTCTCCCCCCAAGTGCTGCCCCAAGGGGCGGGTTTATCGCTCAGTCCGGGGAAGGCTTGCTGGTACTCCAGAGAGAACTGAAGGCCGCTGTCGGCGAGATATTGGGCGGCGGGGTAGGCGCGGACGGAGGTGGGGCCACCGAGGGCGAGCTGCTCGATGGGAACGAGCATGTCGGGGGAGTATTGACCGCGCAGCTTGAAAAGGAGGCCGCGCTGTGGCGTAAGGGCTTGGTAACGCAGCAGGGAGAGGTCGAGGCGGTCAAATGCGCCGCCAGCACGTACTCCACCGGCTCCGATGCGGCTGCTGCTGGGGG
>SLIM01000281.1 GCA_007135625.1 Gammaproteobacteria bacterium | reverse complement strand
GGGTCGATGCCGGGGGTGAAGCGGAAGCGCTCGGGGTCGCTCTCTACCCAGGTGTAGGCGTTGGACATGGTGAGCGAGCCGGTGGTGCAGATATCGACGCAGAGGGCGCACCAGCAGCAGCGTCCGTAGTCGATGCGCGGGCGCAGTCCCGAGTCGCCGGGCTTGGATGCAAGACCAGGGGCGGGGAGCATGTCGATGGCGGCGTTTTGGCAGATGGTTTCGCAGGTGCCGCAGCCGATACATTTTTCGATGTCGTTTTGGTGGAAGCCGCGATAGCGGTCACTGCCGGGGCGCTCGTTGAAGGGGTCGTGGATGGTGACCGGTTCGCGAAAGAGATTTTTCCAGGCGGTAAAGGGGGAGAAAACGTCGCGCATGCTCATCGCTCAATCTCCGGCGGGTAGGTGTGGAGCGAGACCAGTAGCGCGGCGACATCGGAGATGTTGACGTTAACCACCAGCCGCTCAAAAAGGGCTACGGCGTGGGTATAGGAGGGGCCGCGCACGTTGACCCGGCGCGGATAGCCGCTGCCGTCCGTGACCAGGTAGTAGCCATACTCACCGCGTGAGCATTCGCCGCGAATATAGGTCTCGCCGCGTGGAATACGCCAGTGGAGGACGCTCGGAATCTCGGCCATGAGCGGGCCATCCGACGGCATACCGGCGAGGATCTGGCGGATCAGATCGACCGAAAGGAGCAGGTCGCGGCGGCGCACGTCGGCGCGGGTGTAGAGATCGGAGTCGTGACCGATCACCGGCTCAAAGTCGAGTTCGGGATAGACCAGGTAGGGTTGATCCTTGCGTACATCGTTGGCCACTCCGGCGGCGCGGGCGACCGGGCCGGTGATGCCGTAGGGTTCGATCCAGGCGGGATCGACATAGCCAAGACCGACTGCCCGTTTTTTGAAGACGGCGTTGCAGAACATCACGTCATAGACCTGTTGCAGGGTCTCTTCGATCTCGCGCAGGGTCTCCTCCATGCGCTGCTCGAAGCCATCGGGGAGGCCGTCGCGCACCCCGCCGGGGAGGATGAACATGTGGTAGATACGCGCTCCGCTCAGCTCTTCGAAGCGGTCGAGCATGAGGTCGCGAACGTAGGTGGTCCACTGGGCGATAACCCCGAGTCCGAAGGCCCCGGCCTGGCCGCCGAGGTACATCAGATAGCTGTTAATCCGCCCCATTTCAAGAATGAGGGTGCGAATCCAGTTGGCCCGCTCCGGGGCCTGAATGCCCGCCAACTCCTCGACCGCTGCGGCGTAGCAGTACTCGTTAAAGTCCGGCTCCGGGACGCAGATGCGGCAGACAATCGGAAAGCATTGAATGAAGGTGCGCCGCTCCATCAGCTTTTCAAAGCCGCGATGGAGGTAGCCGACATGGGTGGTTCCTTTGACCACTTCGTCGCCGCAGACGATTAGCTCCAGCGACATGTTGCCGGTGATGCCGGGGTGGTTGGGCCCTTGCCACAGCTTCAGGTACTTACCGGAGGTAAGGTCGATGTCAAGGCTGCCATCTGGCCCGGGGGTCGGGTATTGGCTGCGGTCTGCGTCGAAAATGCCCATGTCAAAGCCCGTTGGGGTAGAGTTGCTGTTTCATATACTCTGCCGGATCGTGGGTCTCACGTCCCGGTCGGTGGTTGTAGTTCTCGTCGGAGAACTTTTTGGTGTCGAAGTCGCGGCGGTAGGGGGGGAGATCGATCCACCCCTCCAGGATAAAGTCCTCTTCTACGCCAGGACTGCCGGGGAAGTCGATGCCGAACATTTCGCGCAGTTCGCGCTGGTAGGTCGCCGCCGTTGGCCAGAGTGTGTGGATACTCTCCATGGTCGCCGAATCCCGCGCAAGTTTGATCCGCACCCCAATATCTTGCGCCTTGGGGCGGTTGTGCAGCAGGTAGGTGAGCTGAAACTGCCCCTCTTCGATCCAATCGACTGCGGTCAATAGCACCAGGTGGCTAAACCCCTCGATATCTCGCAGATGGAGCAGCAGCGAGCGCAGATGCTCGCGTGGCAGCGTCACAAAGAGCAGGTCGGGGCGCTGCTCGGTCACCTCGTCCAGGGGAAAGAGGTGTTTTAGTCGTTCGTACAGTGGGTGCATAATCTATTCTCTTGCTGGCCAATCTTACCAACTATACTCCGGCATATCCCAGTCGTGAATGATCTGCTTTTGATTGGCTTTGTACCAGGCGAAGTTTTCGGCGTAGCGGTTGGCCCCTTCGGCGTTACCGGCGCGAATCACTTTTTTGAGATCCATAAAGCCCTGTAGCAGCGCTTCGGGACGGGGCATGCAGCCGGTGATGTAGAGATCGACCGGCAGGTAGTCATCGAGCCGCTTAATGGTGTTGTAGGAGTCCCAGTACATCCCGCCGTTAATCGTGCAGGAGCCGAGTCCGACGACATATTTGGGGTTTTGCATCTGCTCATAGGAGCGGATCGCCCGCTTCAGGGTCTTCACCGAGAGGTAGCCGGAGATGACGAAGAGGTTGGCTTGGCGCGGGGTGGGCCGCCACTGAATGCCGTAGCGGTAGGCATCGAAGCGAGGGGTCATCAGCGGGCGCATCTCAATCGCTCCGCAACCGGTGCCGAAACCGAGAATCCAGATCGACTCGGCACGCGCCCAGTTGAAGAGATCCTCGACGATTTTGATGTAGGCCGGAGGCATGACGGTGGGCGGAGCTTCGCAGAAGTAGTCGCGCATCGGATCGACTTCAAACTCGACACCGTCCGGCCCGGTTACGGTGCGCTTTTGTAGCTCGGCCTTACTGAAATCTTTGCTTTGCATTGGGTTTAGGGCTTAGGGTTTAGTTGAGTGGATTTGGTGGGTTGAGTGGACTTGGTGGACGCAGTTGAGTGGACTTGGTGGACATAGTGGATTGAGTGGACGTAGTGGTGCTCTGCGTTTCGCTCCTCGAATCTCGAATCTTGCGCCTCGCACCTCGCACCTCGCGCCTCGCGCCTCGCGCCTCGCACCTCGCGCCTCGCACCTCGCGCCTCGCACCTCGCGCCTCGCACCTCGCGCCTCGTACCTCGCGCCTCGAATCTCGCACCTCGAATCTCGCCCCCCACCTACGCCACCAAAATCGCTAAGATTCCGATGGGTACGCCCCAGATCAAGAACCAGCGGATCGACTGTTCAACCCGAAAGCGGGGGAACACCACGCCGACGAAGACCGAGACAAAGTAGATGAGAAAGACCTTAAGGAAAAAGATCGGCCAGCTCACCGCTCCGCCGAAGAAGAGGCAGACGTAGACGGCGATTTTGGCAATCGGGAAGATCATGCGGTTGGTCTGCATCAACGCCAAATAAGAGGAGTGGTACTCGGTGGGAGGGCCAATCGGGATCTCCTGCGGGGCGAGGACGACATCAAAAGGCGGGCGCATCATCGAGCCGAGGAAGGAGAGCATCGCCGCCATCACCGCAAGCGGGTTGGTGAAGAGGGTCCAGTTGAGATAGCCCCCCTGTTGCGCGGCGACGATCTCGGTGACCGAGAGGGTCTGGTACTGAAGCGCAATGGCGAAGACTGCCAGGGCAAAGGGTAGCTCGGAGGCGGTGACCTGGGAGAGTCCTCGGGTGATACCAATCGCGGAATAGGGGTGGCCGCTCTCGGCGGCACCGAGGGCCATGCCGAGGGTGCCGAAGAAGACGAAATAGAGGATCAGGATCAGATCGCCAGCGAAGGAGAAGTTGGAGAAGATCTCCGAGCCGTAGATCACCGGAATGAAAAGCAGCAGCCCCACCCCGCCGGTAAGGCGAAAGACCGGGCCGAGGTAGAACATGGTGCCGTGGGTGATCGAGCTACGCAGGCCGTAATTTTTAATCAGATCGGCGTAGTTCTGCCACACCGGAATGCCGTAGCGGCGGCCGATTCTGGCCCCGATCTTTTGAAAGATCGCGGTGATGATCATCCCGTAGTTGACCACGATAAACAGGGTCAAAAGGGCGTACACTATTTTCATCCAGTCGAAGCTCATGATCCCGATCCGATGCGCAAGAGGTAGACAGCAACCACAAAGAGCAGCAGATGGTAGGCGTAGGTCTGACCATTGCCGGTGTAGATCCGCCGCCCCAGATCGCCGGCACTGTGGAGCAGGTCGGTGATCGCCCCCCAGAAGCGGGTCGCCAGGGGCGCGGTGAGAAAGCCCAATGCCTTGCGGTAGGGGGCAAAGAAGTTCCAGGCGAAGTGGGTGGTCTCCGGGCGGTAGGGGCGCTCGGCGGAGTAGACGATATTAAACTGCTTGACCCGCTGCGCCCGACGGTTGACGAAGAGCAGCCAGACGAAGAGGGTGGCGAAGATCACGCCGACAATCAGCATAATCGCCACCGGGTTCCAGTAGCCGTAGCCGCTGCTAATGGTGGTGGTGATGCCGTCTCGCGACCACTCCAGACCACCGTGGGGGAAGAACTGAACCAAGTAGAGATCGACATGCTCCAGCACCAGCCCGGGAACAATCGCCACGACCATCAGAATCGCGACGTAGATCATCTGCGGCAGGATCAGCCAGAAGGGAGCCTCGCGTATCTGGCGATGCTCATCTTTCAGTTGTCCCAAAAAGATGCTGTGAATCAACCGAAAGAGGTAGAGAAAGGCAATCGGCCCGGCGAGGAAGAGGATCACCAGCACCAGGCGGGCATCGCCATCAAGCAGCGCGTTGTAGGTGATCCAGCGCCCGCCGAAGCCGGAGAGCGGCGGCACCCCGGAGATGGCGATAATGCCGATCAGCACCGCAATAAAGGAGAGCGGCATAAGATTGATCAACCCCCCCATGCGATACATCAGGCGGGTGCCCGTCCGCTTATAGACCCCGCCGACCGAGAGAAAGAGCATCGACTTATAGACGTAGTGATTGATCACAAACATCAGCGCCATCAGCCAGCCGAGGTGGTTCATCAGCGCCAGCCCGAAGAGGGCGTAGCCCATCTGGCCGATTGAGGAGTAGGCGAGCAGACGCTTGGCATCCTCCTGAAAGATCGCCATCAGGTTACCGATGAGCGCCGAGAGGGCACCGATCCAGAGCATCAGGTGGGTCAGCTCAACGCCGTAGAGCTGTTGCGAACCCATCGCCAGCAGCAGCACCATCAGCCCGTAGAGACCCGCTTTGAGCAGAACCCCTGAGACCATCGGCGAGACATCGGTCTCCGCCTCGGCGTGGGCACCGGGGAGCCAGATGTGCAGCCCGATAGCGGCGGTTTTGGTCATAAAACCAATCGCCAGCAGCAGGAAGACCCAAGGGGCAAGCGGTTCGGCGACCTCGGCGAGGGCGGCGAGGGGGAGTGCAAAAGCGCCCTGCGCGGCGATACCGAAACCGGCGAGAATGGCGTAGGCCCCGGCCATCGAAAAGGCGAGGTAGGAGAGGGCGTGGGGTTCGGAGTGTTTGCCGCGCAGAATCAGAAAATAGGAGCCGATGGTAAGCAGCTCCCAAGCGGCGAAGAAGGCGAAGGCATCCTCGGCGCGAATCAGCATCACCAATCCGGCATACATCAGCATGGTGGAGGGGTAGAAGCCGATGCGCTGCCCTTTTATTTGGTAGCTGGCAAGCAGGATAATCGCCCCGCCAATCGTAAAGATCACCGCGAAAATGAGCCGCAGCGGGTCGTACTCCTGCCAAGTGAAGAGGAAGAAGGCGACCATTCCGGCAATCGCCAGGCTGTTCTTAAACCAGGTGGGAGTGCGCTCCAGCGCCAGAAAGAGCAGCGCGAAGAGCAGCGGCAGCGCCAGCAGCAGGTTGCCCCCCTCCACCGTGCGCCCGGAGAGTTCGCCCCACAGATAGCCCAGCCCCCAGGCAGCGGCGACCGCGGCGGCAATCGGCAGGTAGGTGAAGAGATCGCCGCGAATCGCGGGCAGCGACTCATCCTCCTTCACCGCCGCTGCGTCACTCTCGCTCACCTCGCGCTTCATGATGTAGCCGAACCAGCGGAAGAGGTAACCCACCTCCAGCAGGGTAGCGAAGAGGATCAGCCCGACCACCAGCAGTTGCCCCTCGGCGGCGAGCAGGCGCACCAGCTCCCACTTGGCGTAAAAGCCGGGGAAGGGGGGGAGGCCGATCAGCATCATAATAAAGGTAATAAAGGCGAAGAGCGCCAGCGGCTGGCGGCGCAGCGCCGCCCAGTCGGTCAGTTGGCGACCCGCCACCAGCCCGGAGAGCCAGAACAGCCCGGCCTTGGCAACGGCATGGCTCACCAGCAGGCCAAAGGCGATAAAGGGGGTCCAGTCGCCCAGCAGCTCACGCTGTCCGAGCACCGCCAGCACCAGCCCCAACTGCCCCACCGAAGAGTAGCCGAGCAGGCGGCGATCCCGCTGCTGCGGCAGGGCGAGGAGGTTAGCGGCGACAAAGGTGGTGAGACCAAGTGCAGTGGCGACGCTGGCCCAGGGTGCCCCGCCGATCAGCAGCACCTTATCCATCGCGAAGAGCGCCGCTGCCCCGGCGGCGGCAGAGACGATCGCCGCATAGCCGGGGTGGGCCGACTCATAGATATCGAGTGCCCAGCCATTGGCCGGAAAGGGCTTCAGCTCGATGGTGAGGGCGATAAAGATCAGAAAGAGCGCCAGGCTACCGCCGCCAACCAG
>SLIM01000011.1 GCA_007135625.1 Gammaproteobacteria bacterium | reverse complement strand
TCGCCAGCTTCGACTTGGAGGGGGTTGAGGCGTTACTCCACAAACAACGCTAAATTACAACCACTACGCGAGCGCCTCGCCAGCTTCGACTTGGAGGGGGTTGAGGCGTTACTCCGCAAACAACGCTAACGCCCTGCATAGGGGTCTCACCTTCACGCCGTCCGCCTGCGGCATCGGCAATGAGCCGCAGAATTTTCAAAATTTGGCGCTATCGCTACTGGTCAGCATCGCCAGAATCGGGTATCATGCCGCTGCTAGGCGCTCACCTGCGCCTTCCCGAAGCAGCCACCGCCGCTCCAGCGGCGGCCTCTGCTTCGGATCGCTTACCGGAAGGGTGGCAGAGTGGTTGAATGCACCGGTCTTGAAAACCGGCGATGGGTGACCATCCGTGGGTTCAAATCCCACCCCTTCCGCCAAATACTATAGGTCTGAAAAGTGAGAAGCGTACACGCCGCCAGCTCGCAGATAGCCCGCGCACTGCGTTCCTGGTCTACACGCTCTCCTC
This sequence comes from Gammaproteobacteria bacterium, assembly GCA_007135625.1. Lineage (GTDB taxonomy): Bacteria > Pseudomonadota > Gammaproteobacteria > Chromatiales > Chromatiaceae > SLIM01. The sequence continues at coordinate 6,061 of SLIM01000011.1, read as the reverse complement.
TCCCCCCGATCCTCAGCTCAGCTTATAAAGGGTTACTCGCCGATGTCCACCTCCCTCTCGACCACCCCCCTAGCCATTGACGGCGTCCGCCTAGGGTGCGCCCAGGCGGGGATCAAACAGAGTGATCGCGATGACCTGCTGCTGATCGAGCTGGCACCCGGTAGCCAGTGCGTCGCAGCATTTACCCGCAACGCCTTTTGTGCCGCGCCGGTGGTGGTGGCGCGAGACCACTTGAATGAGCGCACGGCGCGTTATCTGCTGATCAACTCGGGCAATGCCAATGCCGGAACCGGGGAGAGTGGCCACCGCACTGCTTTGGAGTGCTGCCACGCAGTGGCCGCGCTGTGTGGCTGCGAGAGCTGTGAGGTGCTTCCCTTCTCCACCGGGGTGATCGGCCAGCCGCTACCGGTGGCGCGAATCACCGCCGCCCTACCGGCGGCCCGCGAGGCACTGCGCAGTGATGGCTGGTCGGCAGCGGCACGGGCGATCATGACCACCGACACCCTCCCCAAGATCCGCTCAACCCGCATTGAGATCGCTGGCTCCCCGGTGACCATTACCGGAATTGCCAAAGGCTCCGGGATGATCTGTCCCGACATGGCGACTATGCTCGCCTACATTGCAACCGATGCGGCGATTGAACCGGAGCCACTGCAACACCTGCTGGAGAGCGCCATTGCCCCCTCCTTCAATGCGATTAGCGTAGATGGTGACACCTCAACTAATGATGCCTGCGTACTGATCGCCACCTGCCAGGCCGCCGCCCCACGGATCGACGACTCCACCTCCGAGGCCTACCGCCTCCTGCACGATGCCATTACCCAGGTCTGCATCGAGCTGGCACGCGACATTGTGCAGGATGGCGAAGGGGCCACTAAACTGGTCTCGGTCACCATCTGCGGAGCCGCTAGCCACAACGAGGCGCGTCAAGTGGGCTACACCATCGCCCACTCGCCCCTGGTAAAAACCGCCCTCTTCGCCTCCGACCCCAACTGGGGACGCATCCTCGCCGCAGTCGGACGGGCCGGAATCGAGCAACTCGATATTCAGGGAGTCAGCCTGTTCCTGGATGATGTCCAGATCGTCGCCCACGGCGGACTCTGCGATAGCTACACCGAAGAGGCGGGACGAACAGTGATGCAGCGCGATGCCTTCACCATTCGGGTAGAGCTAGGACGCGGTAACGAAAGCGCAACCATCCTAACCTGCGACCTCTCCTACGACTACGTAAAAATTAACGCTGAATATAGGACTTGAATGCGAGATTCGAGAAGGGGAAGATTCGAGATTCGAGGGCAAGGGGAGAGATTCGAGATTCGAGGAACGAGATTCGAGGGCAAGGGGAGAGATTCGAGATTCGAGGAACGAGATTCGAGGGGCGAAAGCCGAATCTAGAGCCTCGAACCTCGAACCTAGAGCCTCGAACCTAGAGCCTCGAACCTCGAACCTAGAGCCTCGAACCTAGAGCCTCGAACCTCGCACCTAGAACCTAAGAACCGACCACCCCCGTTGTTCGGCGATCATCCGCAGGGTATCATCGGGGTTCACGGCGACCGGGTAGGTCACTCGCTCCAGCAGCGGCAGATCGTTATGCGAATCGCTGTAAAAAGTACTGCCCGCTAGCGTACCGCCATGCTCGGCGAGCCACTGCTCCAGGCGCAAGACCTTGCCCTCACGAAAGCTAGGAGTACCGCTCACCGCACCGCTGTAGCGCCCATCAATCACCTCCGGCTCGGTTGCAATCAGATGGTCAATCCCAAAACGGCGGGCGATTGGAGCGGTGACAAAGGCATTGGTTGCCGTGATGATCATCAGCGTATCCCCTGCCCGGCGATGGCCATCGACCAACTCCAGCGCCGCAGGGGTGATCAACGGCTCAATTCGCTCCTGCAAATAGCGCTCCCGCAGCCGCTGCAGAACCGCCAGCTCCTGCTCCTTCAGCGGAGCCAGGGAGAAGCGTAGAAAAGCGTGAATATCGAGCCGCCCCTCTTTGTACTCCTGAAAAAACTTCTGGTTCTGCTGCTGATACCACGCCCCATCCACCACCCCCTGCTCGGCCAAAAAGACCCCCCAGAGATAATCCGAGTCACCCACCAACAGGGTGTTATCCAGGTCAAAGATTGCCAGCGCCATAGACTGCTCCTAATCAGGTTATTAATACTGCCCCTCTGCTCCTCGAAACCGATCTTTCGCAGGCCTTGATCATAGTTTCGGCCACCTTGACCGCTCACAGCGAAAGTCCCGCCGTATCAATCTATTGCCGGAGCGGTGCGGAGTGTCGGCCCAAAAGTCCTATTTTACTACAACAGCGGCCCGGCCAAGCGAGCGATACCAAGCAACAGCGACTCGCCAAACCCCCATTGAATCTCCGCAGGAGTGCGATAGCGAATCGACTCACTGCGCAATTGTGCAAAATGATCACGCAGGGTGCGGGCGGTACACTGATCATAGAGCAACAGGCTAACCTCGAAGTTAAGGCGGAAGCTGCGCTCATCCATATTGGCGGAACCGACCATCGCCCACTCCCGATCAATCAGCACCAACTTAGAGTGCAGCATCCCCTTGGGATACTCGCTAATCTCCACCCCGGCGGCGCAGATCTCCCGGTAGTAGCTACGTGCCGCCCAGAGCGAGAGGCGGTGATCACTCCGCCCGGGGAGCAGCAGACGAACTACTACGCCACGATAGGCGGCCCCTTGCAACGCAATAAGCAGGGCAGCATCAGGGATAAAGTAGGGAGTCGCGAAGCAGATCTCATGGCGGGCAGAGGCGAGCAGACCATGAATCAACAACTGCACCACCCGCACCTCCTGATCTGGCCCAGACGGCACCAGTTGGGCGATGGTATCGGCGCGTGGTTGCAGTGGCGGGTGGTAACGCGCCCCGCTAACGCGGCGCCTGGTGGCGTAGTACCAATCTTCGCAAAAGATCTCTTGCAGCTCCTCAACAACCGGACCATGCAGGGTGACTAGGGTGTCGTGCCACTGCCCTAAACTACGCTCGATTCCGGCATACTCATCACCAATATTCAAGCTTCCGGTAATCGCGCTATCCCCATCAATAATAACGATCTTCCGGTGGTTGCGAAAGTTCATTCGCCAACGTCCGCGCCATGGGATGATCGGCATAAACCAGCCAACCTCGACCCCCTCACGGCGAAGACGGCGAAAAAAGCGCCAAGAGAGGCTCCAAGAGCCGATAAAGTCGAGCAACAGGCGCACCTCAACCCCGGCCTGGGCGCGTTCGATCAGAATTTCGGCGATTCGCGTTCCGCTCTGATCGGGACGAAAAATGTAAAACTCCAGATGGATATGATCTTGGGCAGCGGCCAAGGCGGCGGCTAGCGCATCAAAAGCGGCGATCCCATCCTGCTGAATCTTGACCTGATTGTGGCGTAGCGGCGGGCGCTGGGTGAGATGGGTAACCAAACGGGAGAGGCGGCGCATCGAAGGGCTGAGACGTTGGCTGTCGCGGGCGCTCTCTTGGCTCTCGATGTACTCAACCGGGGCCGGCTCCACCCCCTGCGGTCGCCGTTTGCGGCGGCGGTTGCGCAGGCGGCGCAGACGCGGCTCACCGATGAGCAGAAAAAGCAGCACCCCAAACAGAGGAAGCAAAATAAACGCGAGGATCCAAGCGAGCATGGCACGCGGTTCGCGGGGATGGTAGAGTACCCATAGCGTGGCACTACTGGCGAGCAGAATATCCAGCAGCAGTAGCAGATCAAGCAGTGTCCATGCAGGAAGAAGTGAATTGGTCATCGTGGCTCCTTAGTCGTTCAAACCGACTCTCCGCACCTTGCCCTTATAGCCCACTGATCCGAATAAATTATTCTGTTTTTCTATCGTCATGCCAAAAAGAAATACCTCTTTTGAGAACGCACAATTCCAGGAGTTAAGCAATGTCTTTCGGATTTGAGATCATCCTCCTGCTGCTCACCGCTGGCGGGCTGCTGCTGCTCCATCTCGTACAAGCCGTGATGCGACAACGCATCCCCGAAGAGCTGCGGTTTGAGGCGATCGAACTTTCGCACCCCCCGGAAGCACTGGCCGAACTCTTCGCCGCCGCCGACCAAGAGCTGCAAAGCTGCGGTTTTGAAGACCCCTGTTGGGGAGCGGTGCGAGTCAAACCGCCGCTCATCGGCAGCGTACCCCCACTGATTCGGATCTATCGCCACCACTCCGCCCCCATCATCGCCCGCGTCAGCCCCCCCGTTGGCCTGCTAGCAGGGGATCGCTGCCTAATCGCCCTCTTCTCCCTCCACCAAGGGCAGCAGCGGCTCTTCGTCACCGGCCCACGCATTCCCGAACTCTTCCCGCGTATGCCCGAAAGCGAGGCGGTACTCCTGTGCGAAGAGTATAGCGGAGTAGCGGCGCAAGTAGCGGCGCACCAAGCCCTGATGCAGCGGCAACCGGATCACTGGCTGCACTGGCCCAACGACGAGCAGCGCCACGCCTGGCTGCTGGATCTGCTCAGTCGCTACGAATATCGCTCGCTCCACTGGATGCGCGAGCAGGGCCACATCAAGCCACACCCTGACGGAGGAATGAACGCCTCACTGCGCATCGCCTTCCGCTTTATCGGCCAACTCGTAACCGCTCGCCTCCCCAAGCCCCCCTCAGAACAGCAGCAACTCCCGCCAGCGCAAGCAGCCTATCTATTTCGCAACTGGTGGCATAGCAGCAACCTGCCCATCCCACCCCGCTGGCAACAGGGACTTTTTCTGCTCAGTACGCTACTGTTCACAGTCGCCGCCGGGCTGCTCTGGAGCTGGACTCTGGCGCTCCTGCTGCTGGTTGTTATTCTCCTCCATGAGGCGGGCCACTGGGCGGCGATGCGAGCTCTTGGCTATCGCGACCTGCAACTGCTGATGCTGCCCCTGGTGGGCGGAGTCACCAGCGGGCGTGAGCAGCGTCCGATTGCCGCCAACCGCGCACTGGTCAGCCTGCTGGGGCCATTGCCGGGGATTCTGCTGGGGTGGCTACTGCTACTGCTCGTCGGGACGCTCGGCAGTGAGAGCGGTCATCACCTGCTGCTCTTCGCCATACTCCTGCTGGCGATTAACTACCTCAATCTGTTGCCCATCATGCCGCTAGATGGTGGCCAATTGCTCCGCACCCTGATCCCACCACAGCGCATTCACCTACTCGCCGGGTTAGAGCTACTCGCCGTCCCGGCACTCCTCGCCCTCGGCTGGCTGCTACACTCCACCCTCCTCGCTCTGCTGGCAATTATTCCCCTGCTAGCGGGACTTTCGACCCTAAAACGTCGTCGCATCCTCGAACGGCTATACCACACCCCCGCCTGCGACCAAGCGGCGAGTGAGCTGGAGCAGCTTGAGGCGGTGATTCGCTGCCTGGACGAAGAGCAGCAGCCGTACCGCCCGCTGGTCCAAAAGGCGCAGGAGATCGACACCCTGTGGCACTTGGTGCGCACCAAACCGGCGCAACCCGCCACCCTCGTTCTGCTCCTGTCGCTCTATCTCGCCAGCTTTGCCCTGCCGCTGCTCTTTTTTGCCCCAACGCTCAATACCTGGGTGAGCGACTGGAGGGGAGGGAGTGATTATCCGATGATTGACCAAGAATCTTTTTATGCCCAGGCCAGAGTTCTCTCCATGGAGGATCTACTCACCACCCTGATGAAGGAGAAGGAGAAGGACTTTGCCCGCTACCAACCGCGACCGATGGGTGAGATCCTCCGCCCCCCGGCCAGTGCGGCGGCGTTAAGCGCCGCCGAGCAGCGCCTCGGCTTCGCACTGCCGCTCGACTACCGCGACTTTCTCGCCCTGAGCAACGGCCTGATGGATGAGTGGGAGCCGGAGCAGTTCTGGCTGCTACCGGTCGAGCAGATCGCCCCCTTGGCGCACTACGACCCGGAGCTGCTCACCACTCTGCAGGAGGTGGCCACTGCGCTGGGAGCCGAGGGGGCCAAGGGGTTGTGGCTGGAGGATCGCAGTACCCGCGAACCCCCCCAGACCCGGCTGCCGCTCCACCAATTGCATACCATGGTCGTGATCGGCGGTACCCTGATGCTTGGCGAGTATCTGCTAATGACCCCGCCGGGA
>SLIM01000302.1 GCA_007135625.1 Gammaproteobacteria bacterium | reverse complement strand
GAGGTTCTAGGTTCTAGGTACGAGGCTCTAGGTGCAAGAGGTTCTAGGTGCGAGGCTCTAGGCTTTCGCACCTCGAATCTCGCACCTCGAACCTCGAATCTCGCACCTCGCACCTCGCACCTCGCACCTCGAATCTCGAACCTCGAATCTCGCTCCTCGAATCTCGAATCTCGCCCCTCGAACCTCGCTCCTCGAATCTCGAATCTCGAATCTCGCTCCTCGAATCTCGAATCTCGTCCCTCGAATCTCGCCTCCCATATAAAAATTTTCTTTGCCCATAAAAAAATCCTTGCCTCCTTGCCTCCCGTCTTGTGCTACGTTACCGCTGTTTGCTCCGATACAAAAGAATCACGACTACTTGGGTGACTAGATTGCGGGATAGCCGCAGCGGCAAGGCCGATTCACCCTTTTCATCCACACCATCCGCAATCAGCAGGAGAGCGAGACCCATGATCAAACCACACGGTTCTGACACCCTGAACCCCCTCTTTATCTACGACACCGAAAAACACCACGCCTTGATGCGCGAGGCTGAAACCCTCCCCTCCGTGGTGATCAGCTCCGCTGCTGCGGGTAATGCGGTGATGATGGGGGCCGGTTACTTCAACCCCCTCACCGGCTTTATGAACGTCGCCGATGCGCTAGGCTGTGCCGAGAAGATGATGACCACCGGCGGGGTCTTCTTTCCGGTTCCGGTAGTCAACCTGCTGGAGAATGTTGATGCCATCAAGGGAGCCAAGCGGATCGCCCTGCGCGACCCCAACATGGAGGGCAACCCGGTTCTCGCGATTCAAGAAGTGGAGGCGATTGAAGAGTTCAGCGCCGAGCAGATGGCGATGATGACCGCAAAGGTCTACGGCACCAGCGACCCCGAACACCCCGGCGTTGCCGCCTTTAACAGCGTCGGTCGCTACTGCGTCTCCGGCCCGATTGAGGTGCTGCACTTCTCCTACTTCCAAGATGATTTTCCCGACACCTTCCGTACTGCCGTGGAGATTCGCAACGAGATCATCGAACGTGGTTGGAAGAAGGTGGTCGCCTTTCAGACCCGCAACCCGATGCACCGCGCCCACGAGGAGCTGTGCCGCATGGCGATGGATCAACTCAACGCCGATGGGGTGGTGATCCACATGCTACTAGGCAAGCTCAAGCCGGGTGACATCCCGGCCCCGGTGCGGGATGCCGCGATTCGCAAAATGGCCGAGCTCTACTTCCCACCCAATACCGTGATGATCACCGGCTACGGCTTCGACATGCTCTACGCCGGCCCGCGGGAAGCGGTACTCCACGCCCTCTTCCGTCAGAATATGGGCGCGACTCACTTTATCATTGGCCGCGACCACGCCGGGGTGGGCGACTACTACGGGGCCTTCGATGCCCAAACCATCTTCGATACCGAAGTTCCTGCCGGAGCGCTCACCATCGAGATCTTCCGCGCCGACCACACCGCCTACTCCAAAAAGCTTAATCGCGTAGTGATGATGCGCGACGTACCCGACCACACCAAAGAGGATTTTGTCCTCCTCTCCGGTACCAAGGTGCGTGAAATGCTCGGACGCGGCGAAGCACCACCGCCGGAGTTCTCCCGCCCCGAGGTCGCGCAGATTCTGATGGACTACTACCAAAGCCTCGATCAGTAGTACACCCCGACTTCTCGCAATCCGCTGCCCTCTCCACCAAGGGGGCAGCCCCCTCCCTCGCTCTTCCCCATGGTCTGCCTTCTGCTCCCTACTCTCTACCTTCTAGGGCAGAGGAGAGAGGTGGAGGGTATGCACCATACCGCCTGCGTTACCGCCGCATGTACACTTCTCATCTTCCGGGTCTACACCTGTCACTACACTTATGCCTATAACCCAACAACTGCTCACCGCCCTCCGCCAACAAGCCGCTACCCTCGACCAGCTCGACCGCGCGAGCTATCACGCCCTCGGCAAAGATCCACTCGAACCGATTATCGGCCACGGCGCAGCAGCGAGCCGTATCGCCTTTTTCGGTCGCGACCCCGGCAAAGAGGAGATTCGTCACGCCCTCCCCTTTATCGGTGCCGCCGGACAGCAGGTTCGCCGTCAACTCCACCTGCACCGCACACCCGACCTCCCGTTTGACTTTGCAGCCTCGCTAGCGGTCGGTGCCGATCTCTTCTGGGCCAACACCGTACCCTACAAACCCATCGGCAACAAAGCCTGGTCAATGGCCGTTAAACGCCGTTTTCAGCCACTGGTTGCCCAGCTTTTGATCGACCACTGGCAGGGACACGATATTATCACCCTGGGAAGAGAAGCATTCCTCTGGTTCGGCATCCTGCAACCCCAGGCGCAGCGCCACGCCCTAGAGCAGTTCTGGGCCAGCGAAGAGCGCTTCAGCGCCTCCCTCCCGATCCAGCTCACCCACCCCGAACGCCCCCCCAAGACACTGCACCTCCACCCGCTACCCCACCCCTCGCCGCTTAACGCCACTTGGTACAAGCGCTTCCCCCAACTGCTGCAACAGCGCCTGGAGCAGCTTGTGTAGGATACAATGGATGGTGATCGTTCCCACGCTCCAGCGGCTCTGCCGCACGCATCCAGCCCATGAAGGAGGATCCTATGCTCCAACCCGCTACCCACAGCCAACTCTCTGTCGCAGAATATCTAACCCGAGAGGAGGGCGCAGAGTGCCGACATGAATACGTCAACGGCCAGCTCTACGCCATGACGGGGGCGAGCCGGGCGCACAATCTGATCTGCATGAATATCGGTGCCGCGCTGCGCCCACGGTTGCGCGGTACGCCGTGCCAGCTCTTTGCCAATGATATGAAGCTATATCTACAGATCAACAAGCAAGATATCTTCTACTATCCCGACCTACTACTCACCTGCGACCCAAACGACCGCCAAACCTACTACTGCACCGCACCTGGTCTTCTGATTGAGGTCCTCTCCGACTCAACGGAGCGAATTGATCGACGGGAGAAGTTGTGGGCCTACCAAACTCTTCCCAGCCTCACCGCCTACTGGCTGGTGGCGCAGCATCAACCGCGCCTGGAGATCTATCGACGCAGCAACCAGTGGCAGATGGAGAGCATCACCAGCGGTGAGGTGAGGGTGGAGGCTCTCGACCTAGCGGTGTCGCTCGATACGATCTATGAGGATGTGCTGGTTCCGGGCCTATAACTGATCCGCCAAAAACCGGTGAATATGCTGCCAATAATCAGGATGATGTTGCAGGTTATTATGCCCGACCTCCGGGAGGATCACCAGCCGCTGCTGATCACCCGGCCAGACCTGATGCAGCGCAACGGCATGGTCCGGCGGGATGATCCGATCCTTCTCCGCAGCGAGGGTGAGCAGCGGCAACTCGAAGGTTGCCGCCTGCGAACGGGCATCAAAGGGGTGGCGCAACAGCAGGCCGACCGGCAGCCACGGGTAGTGGTGACGGGCGACCGCCTGAATACTGTCGTAGGGAGTGACCAGCAGCACCCCATCCAGCTTCCGTGTTGCAGCAAGGTGAATCGCCACCCCACTCCCCAGACTACGCCCCCAGGCAACCACCTGCGACGGCTCCAGCTCGGGATGCGCCATCGCCCAGTCGTAGATTCGCTGGGCATCGCCAAACAGCGCCGCCTCTCCCGGCTGCCCCTCGCTACGACCAAAACCCCGGTAGTTGATTAACAAGAGCGACCAAGTAGCCAGCTCTGCCCGCCGCTCCAGCAGACCACTCACCTCCTCGGCATTCCCCCCGAAGTAGATCAGCAGCGGCGCTCTCCCACCCTCGCGACCCGGCACCAGCCAGCCGTGGAGAGGGGTGCCATCATCAGCGGTAAGGGTCACCTCCACCTCCCCATGCTGCTGCCGAATCGCCTCCAAACGGCTATCACTAATGCCGCGCCCAGGGAAGAGAAGCTGCTCCTGCGCCACATAGAAGTAGCCCCCGAGCAGCAGATAGAACCCACCCAACAACAGGAGCAGGGATCCCATTAGTCGCCGTACCTCTTGCCAAAACAGTCTATGTTGTACCATATCCCCGCCTCCACTCTCCTTCCTCCATCCGCTCTCCCCTTTTCGCTCTCTTCCGCTATACTCTTTGCCTATGATCCCCCTTCCTCTATTTCAATGCAATGCCTTGCCCTGCCGCTGGGTGACACGCCTGCTAGTCATCGCCTTATGGCTGCTGGTGGCGACGCTCTCTGCGCTCCATCTGCAGGCGAGTTATCAGCAGCAGCGGGTGCAGAAACAGAGTGCCCTCGGTGAGCAGTTACTGCCGCTGCTGGTAGAGAGCGCGATGGAGAGAAAGCTGAATCGTGATGAGGTATTCACTCCATCACCACCACTAGCGCGGCAACTGGATGAGGGGGCGGGACGACTGCGCATCTATGACCGGCAAGAGCAGCATCTGCTCGGTGAGTGGGGTGATGATCCCGCTATTCATCTCCAGAAGAGGGTAGCGAGGCAGCCAAACGCCCTCTTGACCCTGGTGTACCACCACGAAAATCTCTATTATCAACTGGATTACCCGCTCACGTACCCTCCGGAAACATGGCTAAAAAGCAATCTCTTTTTGCTCTTGGCACACCTGTTCATACTTTTGTTTTGTATAATAAGCGGACTTTTTCTACTTCATCTGGCACGCCAGCTCGGTGAATCCAATACCCAATTTCAACAGGTGACAGCGGCAGAGGAGGCCATTCGGCAGCGGTATGAGGAGGCACTGCGGGTGCGCAACACTATCCTCAATAATAGCGCCATTGCCATTTTATTGGAGAAAGATGGCGTGGTGACCTGGGTCAGCCCCCATCTGCAGCGGATCCTTGGCTACCAAGAGCATGAGCTGGTCGGACGGGAGGTCTACACCCTCTACGCCGACTCTGCAAGCTATCAGCAGTTGCAGCAGGACGCAACCGCCACTCTGCAACAAGGTATTTCGTACCGCATGGAGTGCCGTCTGCGGCGCAAGGATCGGCGCACCCTGTGGTGCCTGGTGAGTGGTCAGGCGCTCGAACCGCAGCGGCTATCCAGTGGGGTGATCTGGATTATTCTCGACATTGATGCCCGCAAAGATTACGAACAGCAGCTCGATCAGGCCCGCCGCCAAGCCGAGGAGGCGAACCTGGCCAAAAGCCAGTTTCTGACCAACATGAGCCATGAGCTGCGCACTCCGCTTAACGCGATTCTCGGCTACTCTCGCATCCTGCAGCGCCAACCAGAGCGGGTGCAGGATGCCGCGCAGGTGATCGAGCGCTCCGGCAGCCATCTACTGGAGCTGATTAACGACCTGCTCGACCTCGCTAAGATTGAGGCGGGATACCTAGAACTGCTGCTCCAACCCTTCGCCCTAGATCGCTTACTGCAAGAGCTGGCGGCACTCATTCGGGTGCGAGCGAATGAGCAGAAGCTCCATTTTGCGCTAGACATCGCCCCGGAAGCGAATAAGGTGATCCTTGGGGATCAAAAGCGGTTGCGCCAGATTCTGCTCAATCTTCTCGGCAATGCGGTTAAGTTTACCGAATACGGCACCGTAGCCCTGCGTGTCCGGTTATTGCCACCGCTCCACCCCGACCACCTCCACATCGCCTTTGTCGTAGAAGATAGTGGCATGGGCATCAGTATTGAACAGCGCGAGCGGATTTTTCAAGCCTTTGAGCAGGGATCGAGTGCGGCTAGCAGCGACGAACCGGGAAGTGGCCTGGGACTGGCGATCAGCCGCCGTTTGGTGCGCCTAATGGGGGGGGATATCAGCCTCACCAGTGGCGTTGGTGAGGGCAGCCGCTTCGCCTTCCAACTGGAGTTTCCCCTAGTCGCAAACCCCACCGAAGAACAGCACAATGGATCGGGGATACGCGGCTATAGCGGCCCACGACGGCGTATCCTGGTGGTCGATGATGTCGCCGATAACCGCCATATCATTCAGCTCTACCTGGAGATGGCAGGTTTTATCGTCAGCGAGGCTGCCGCTGCCCATCAGGCGATCACAGTGGCCCGCAAAGCGTCCCTTGATCTCGTGTTAATGGACTTGCGTATGCCGCAAGTTGATGGCGTGCAAGGTGCGCGGATGTTTCGTGAGATCGTTTCTCTGCAACAACTTCCCATTATCGCTATCTCGGCTAGCCTGGAGCAACTGGTAGCCGCGAAAAGCAGCGGTCTCTTCTGCGCTTTGCTGCACAAGCCGATCACCGAGCGAACTCTGCTCGAAACCGTCTATCGCGTCCTGCAACTCGGCGGTGTGGAAGAACTCTCCTCTCCTCCCGCCGCGACTCCGAAAAGCTGTAACAGAAGCCCTGTAATCCCCTCCCCTGCCGACTTGCAAGAGCTTCAGCAGTTGGTCGCGATGGGGCGTACCAGTAAGGTACGTGAGTGGATCGAACAAGCCGCAGTCAGCAACCCAGAGTGGCAACCTTTTTTACAACCACTACGCGAGCGCCTCGCCAGCTTCGACTTGGAGGGGGTTGAGGCGTTACTCCACAAACAACGCTAAATTACAACCACTACGCGAGCGCCTCGCCAGCTTCGACTTGGAGGGGGTTGAGGCGTTACTCCACAAACAACGCTAAATTACAACCACTACGCGAGCGCCTCGCCAGCTTCGACTTG
>SLIM01000212.1 GCA_007135625.1 Gammaproteobacteria bacterium | reverse complement strand
TGGCGGTTATCGGACTCATACTCGACGTGGGCGGTGGCAATGGTAATGCCGCGCTCGCGCTCCTCAGGGGCGTTGTCGATCTGGTCGTAGGCGCGGGACTCGCCGCCAAACTTTTTGGCCTGCACCACGGTGATGGCCGCGGTCAGAGTGGTTTTGCCGTGGTCAACGTGGCCGATGGTACCGACATTGACGTGCGGCTTCTTGCGTTCGAATTTCGCCTTGGACATTGAAAATTCTCCGAGTTTGTCACTACAGTCAGTGGTTTAGATAAACTCGCGCGCTGTCGCCGCACGCGGCACCAAAAAATATGGAGCCCAGAAGCGGAGTCGAACCGCCGACCTCACCCTTACCAAGGGTGTGCTCTACCAACTGAGCTATCTGGGCCTGGCATCTAAAAAAACCGCCTCACGGCGGCCTCATCATCTTGGAGCGGGCGATGGGAATCGAACCCACGTCTTCAGCTTGGAAGGCTGAGGTTCTACCATTGAACAACACCCGCAGAAAGCAGCAGGCAACGCGCCCGCACAAACCGCATTAAAGACGGGTAAGCAAGCGACTTGCGACGCATGATACCGACCCAATCTACGCGCAATATCCAGACCGCTCCAGCCGATTTAGCAGTGAACGGGAGGATGCAAATTGGTGGAGGGGGGAGGATTCGAACCTCCGAAGGCTGAGCCGACAGATTTACAGTCTGTTCCCTTTGACCGCTCGGGAACCCCTCCGCTGAAATGAGCGGACAATTATGCACGTGCTGGGCGGCCCTGTCAACAACTTTTTTCACTCTTTCGCTTGATAGAGGCGATGCTCGCTGATGTAGCGCAATACCGCATCAGGAATCAGGTAGCGTGGACTGAGACCAGCCCGCACCATGCGCCGGATATTGGTCGCCGAGATGTCAAGCTGGGTGGTGCTCTTAAACAGAATCCGCCCCCCCGGTAGGCTCTGCGCATCCCCCCAACTGGTCGCTACCCGCTTGGGGTAGAGGTTCGGCATCATCTCGCCAGGGCGCTGCAACACCACCAGATGGGCCAGGGCCAGCACTTGCTCCGGCTGATGCCAAGAGGGGAAACCGCGAAACGCATCACTCCCTAGCAGCAGGAAGAGCGGCACCTCGCCGATCTCCTGTCGCAGCCCGCTCAAGGTATCGGCGGTATAGGATTTACCCTCGCGCCGTAACTCACAATCATCGACCAGAAAGCGCGGCTCGTCGGCCACTGCCGCCGCAACCATCTCATAGCGCTGCTGCGGCATCACCTCCGGCACCCCGCGATGGGGTGGATCACGCAGTGGGATAAAGCGCATCTGACGCAGCTCCAGCGCCTCCAGCACCTCCAGTGCAATCCGTAGATGCCCAATGTGAATTGGGTCGAAAGTACCGCCAAGGAGTCCTATCATGCTATCATAACCGCAACCATCACTCGCCATTTCTGCTAAAATCAGGGGCAGTTTACCAAATCAGCGAGGCTTTATGGAACAGGCTCTACATACCCTGCGTGACCGCTTCGGCTACCACGCCTTTCGCCACTACCAACAGGAGATCATCTCCAGCCTGCTAGAGGGCAAGGATGTCCTGACCCTAATGCCCACTGGCGGTGGCAAATCGCTCTGCTACCAAATCCCCGCCCTGCTCCGCCCCGGTACCGGTATCGTCGTCTCCCCGCTGATTGCACTGATGCAGGATCAGGTCGATGCCTTGCGCCAGTTGGGTATTCGAGGTGCCTTCATCAACTCCAGCCTCCACCCCAGCGAGCAGGCAGAGGTGGAGCAGGCGCTACTGAACCAGCAGCTCGACCTGCTCTACGTCGCCCCGGAGCGGCTCCTGAGCGAGCGGATGTTGCACCTGATCGAGCGTGCCAAAATCGCCCTCTTCGCGATTGACGAGGCCCACTGCGTCTCCCAGTGGGGCCACGACTTCCGCAAAGAGTATCAGCAACTGCGCACCCTCCACCAGCGCTGGCCACAGATTCCGCGCATCGCCCTCACCGCCACCGCCGACCAGCGCACCCGTCAGGAGATTATCGACCAGCTCGACCTGCACCGCGCCAAGATCTACATCAATAGCTTCGACCGTCCCAACATTCGCTACGCCATTAGCGACCAAGGTAACCCCCGCACCACCCTGTGGCGCTTCCTACAGAAAGAACACCCCAACGATGCCGGAATCATCTACTGCCTCTCCCGTAACAAAACGGAAGAGACCGCCACCTGGCTCAACGAACAGGGTCGCCGCGCCCTCCCCTACCACGCCGGACTCTCCGACCACGTTCGCCGCGAACATCAGCAGCGCTTTCTGCGCGAAGAGGGGTTGATTGTCTGCGCTACCATCGCTTTTGGCATGGGCATTGACAAACCCGACGTGCGCTTTGTCGCCCATCTTAACCTCCCCAAAAACATCGAATCCTACTACCAAGAGACCGGACGCGCCGGGCGCGACGGCGAACCGGCCAACGCCTGGATGAACTACGGCCTGCAAGATATTGTGACCTTTCGGCGATTTATCGAGGGTAGCGATGCCGATCCGCGCTACAAACAGGTGCAGAACCACAAACTGGAGGCGATGCTTGGACTCTGCGAAAGTACCGACTGCCGCCGCCAGACGCTGCTCAATTACTTTAGCGAAACCTTAAGCGAACCCTGTGGAAACTGCGACAACTGCCTCGCCCCCCCCGCCACCTGGGATGCCACCACCGCCGCCCAAAAAGCCCTCTCCTGCGTCTATCGCACCGGGCAGCGCTTCGGGGTCGGCTACCAGATCAAGGTACTCTTGGGCAAGCCCGATGAGCGCATTCAACGTAACCGTCACGACCAAATTACCACCTGGAGCATTGGCCACGAACTTAAAGAGGGACAGTGGCGAAATCTGTTTCGCCAACTGATCGCCCGAGGCCTGCTTGACATCGACAGCGAGGGCTACGGCGCACTCCACCTCACCGAGCGCTGCCGCCCGCTACTGCGCGGCGAGTACCCTCTCTACCTGCGCACCGAGCGCCTCGCCATCGCTGCCGACAAAAAAGAGCGTAGCCACCAACGTAGCCGCCACCTGCTCAACTTCGAACAGCCGCTGTTCGAGGCACTGCGCACCCTGCGCCGTCACCTCGCCAACGAACAGGGAGTCGCCCCCTTTGTCATCTTTCACGACACCACCCTCAGCGAAATCGCCAGGGTCGTCCCCACCACCCTCGACCGCCTCTCCCTAATCAACGGCATCGGCAGCAGCAAACTTCAGCGCTACGGCCACCAGCTCCTCGCCACCATCGCCGACCACGCCCCCCCGCCACTGCTGCGCCACCCCTTCAGCGACACCGTCCGCGAGAGCCTTTACCTCCACCTGCAAGGCCACTCCCCCGAAACGATCGCCAAACAGCGTGGCTTGAAACTCAACACTATCTACAACCATTTTGCCGAGGCCATTGAGCAGGATCTACTCGATCCCCGCGCCATCCTCCCCCTCGACGAGGAGGATTATCACCGCATTCAAGAAACTATCGAGCAGCTCCAGATCTGCGACAGCAACCAGCTCAAACCCCTCTTCGAGGCCCTCGGCCAGGCCTACGACTACGGCATCCTCCGCTGCGTCGCCGCAGCGGTATGTGGGAGTGACTGATTCGAGACGCGAGACGCGAGGCGCGAGGCGCGAGGTACGAGACGCGAGGCGCGAGGTACGAGACGCGAGGCGCGAGGTACGAGACGCGAGGTGCGAGACCTTAAAACTTAACCCTTAAAACTTAAAACTTAACCCTTAACCCCTAACCCTAGGAACAAACATGACAAAAAAAGCAGATAACCTAATTTGGATTGACCTGGAGATGACCGGGCTGGATACCTTCAACGATGTCATTATTGAGATCGCCACTGTGGTCACTGACGGCAACCTGCAAGTGATTGCCGAAGGTCCGGTGATCGCCATCCACCAGCCGGAGGAGCAACTGACCGCGATGGATGAGTGGAACACCCGACAGCACAACCGCTCTGGACTGGTCGAGCGGATCCGCAGCAGCCCTTGGGATGCCAATCAGGCGGAGCAGGCAACGTTAAAATTTCTCAATAAATATGTTGAAAAAGGCAAATCCCCGATGTGTGGTAACACCATCTGCCAAGATCGCCGCTTTCTCGCCCGCATCATGCCGGAGTTAGAGTCCTACTTCCACTACCGCAACCTTGACGTGAGCAGTCTCAAGGAGCTGGCTCGGCGCTGGGCACCCGAAATCGCCAAGGGCTTCACCAAGGATGCAAAACACCTGGCACTGGAGGATATCTACGACTCCATCGCCGAACTGCGCTGGTACCGTGAACACCTGTTCCGCCTCCCCGCAGCCGGCAGCCGTACCCCCTAACTGCGCTGGTACCGTGAACACCTGTTCCGTCTCCCCGCAGCCGGCAGCCGTACCCCCTAACTGCGCTGGTACCGTGAACACCTGTTCCGCCTCCCCGCAGCCGGCAGCCGTACCCCCTAACTGCGCGGGTACCGTGAACACCTGTTCCGTCTCCCCGCAGCCGGCAGCCGTATCCCCTAGGCAGGTATCTGTAACAGACTAAATATAATGCAAAACACACGGTATTGTCTTGCAGCAAAATGTGCCGAGGATGGTATAATGGGCCGTTATTTATCGTCTGCACAGGAAACGCAAACCTTGGTTAACGAGATTGATGCCACCGATCTGCACAGCCGCCTAAGCGCGGGGGCCGAACTCCACCTCTACGACATCCGCAGCGAGGCGGAGCTGATGCGTGGAGTGCTGCCCAATGCCCAGCACCTACCGATGCACCTGATTCCGCTCAAGATCGGCGAAATGCCCAAGCACGAGGAGGTAATCCTCTACTGCCACAGCGGAGCGCGCTCCTACCACGCATGTAGTTACCTTGCGCAGCAGGGCTACGACAACGTCATCAACCTGCGTGGCGGCATCCTCGACTGGGCGCGTAACGGCTTTGAAATTGTCTCCCACCGGAGGTAAACCCGGTCACCTGCCACCCTGCGCAGCGACCGAACCCAGCCCCACTCACCCAAAACCCATGGAAAAAAGCGACCCAAACCGACCGATAGTGCTTGCCTTTCGGGGCCGGTTAGCATATAAGTTTGGGCTGATCTATCCATCCCATCGTTATCAACCATTCTGGAGGTCATAATGGCTGACTTTGATCAAGAACTCGACGCAAGCGGACTCAACTGCCCCCTACCCATCCTGCGGGCGAAAAAAACCCTCACCTCCATGGAGACCGGCAAGGTGCTGCACATCATCGCCACCGATCCCGGTTCGGTAAAGGATTTTGAGGCCTTCGCCAAACAGACCGGCAATGAGCTGATGGAATCACGCGAAGAGGGCGGCAAATTCCACTTCCTCATCAAAAAGGCCTAAATAAGCCTGTTTGATCCTGCCCACGCTACATCTCCGGAGGAGAGGCAATGGAACAGAAAAAACTGGCAATTATCGCCACCAAAGGCTCACTTGACTGGGCCTATCCCCCCTTGATTCTCGGCTCCACCGCCGCAGCATTGGGGTACGATGTCGAAATCTTCTTCACCTTTTATGGCCTACAGATCTTGCGTAAAAAGCTCGACCTTAAGGTCACCCCGCTTGGCAACCCTGGGATGCCTATGCCCATGGGGATGGACAAGTGGTTTCCCGTACTCGGCACCGCACTGCCCGGCATGGAAGCCATGATGACTGCCATGATGAAGAAGAAGATGGCCGACAAAGGGGTCGCCAGCCTTGAAGAGCTGCGTGAACTGAGCCTGGAGGCCGAAGTGCGCTTCATCGCCTGCCAGATGACCGTCGATCTCTTCGACCTCAACCGCAACGACTTTATTGAGGGTGTCGAATATGCGGGTGCCGCACGCTTCTTTGAGTTTGCCGGCGAATCTGACATCTGTCTCTATATCTAAGAGACTAGAGACTAGAGACTAGAGACTAGAGACTAGAGACTAGAGGACAGAGAAAAGAAGTGAAGAGGTCAGCTCCCCCTAGGGGGGCCGACCTCCTTCCCCTCCTCAGACGCAGCCGGTCGGCTTCGGCAGACCACCATACTTCGTAATCGGCTTCATCGGCCCGGTCAACCAGAGCTTAAACATCTCCTTCTGGTCTTCCCCAATATGTTTCGCAAACTTACGAATCGGCGGCACCACCGCATGCTCCTCGTAGTAATCACGCGCCTTCAGCACATGGTTCCAGCGCACCTCATCAAGCTCAAAACCATCCGCCTCCGCCATCGCTCGCCCAATCTCCGGAGTCCAACCATTCATATCCCGCAGATAACCATCACCATCACGCTCTGGAATTTCAACACTCATCGTACAACTCCTTACACAATTACAACGACCAACTTGGCCAAGAAGTCCCAATAAGGTGGGGACACTCAACCAATTCTCTAGTGATTTGGTCAAGTATACACCATCTTACCTGCCACCGCAGCCACCTTAGACACCACTCTTGCAACCCTTAACCCTCCCCCCCTTAACCCTTAACCCTTAACCCTTAACCCTTAACCCTTAACCCTTAACCCTTAACCCTTAACCCTTAACCCTTAAACCTTAAACCTTAACCCTTAAACCTACGAAAAGGTAGGTAGTAACAACAATGGAATACACCCTC
>SLIM01000015.1 GCA_007135625.1 Gammaproteobacteria bacterium | reverse complement strand
GCTTACCCCCTTGCGCTCCAGCAGCGCCTTGGCGTGAACACAGTAGGGGCAGATTCGGGTACTATAGACGATAATGTGCGGCATGGTTTGGTACTCTCGATTGGGGAAAGAAACTGGTATCCTAGCAGCGGTTGCACCTTGGGTCTACGCCTTCTGCCTATTGTTATGATGATTTCAAGATTTATACGCTACTTTCTGTTTCTCGCTCTGGCGCTCCTCGCGCTGGTGCTGCTGCTGTTCGGGCTCTTCTTTGTCGATACCGCCCTCAGCCTCTACCAGCGCCTGCACAGCCTGCCCGGCTGGATGGTCATCGCCATCGCCAGTTTCATCTTCCTGCTGACCCTCCCGGTTGGCTGGCTGCTCTACCGACTCCTCCGCCCCAGCCCCCCCAGCGAACCCGCTGCCGAAGCTCCGCCCAATCGCGAGCAACTGGAGGAGCGGCTGGAGCAGGCGCGACAGGCCGGGGCCGAAACCGAGGCGATTGAGCGCGAACTGGCGCAGCTCCAGCAGCGCAAAGCAGCGGGGACTCTCTATGTCGCCCT
Organism: Gammaproteobacteria bacterium; assembly: GCA_007135625.1. GTDB lineage: Bacteria > Pseudomonadota > Gammaproteobacteria > Chromatiales > Chromatiaceae > SLIM01. The sequence continues at coordinate 6,094 of SLIM01000015.1, read as the reverse complement.
CTTTGGCGAGGTGAGCAGCGGTAAATCCTCACTCGTTCGCGCCCTGCTGCCGAGCAGTGAGGCGACAGTCGGCGTGGTGGGCGGCACCACCCGCGAGCTGCACCACTACGCCTGGCACAGCCCGGCGGGGGATCAACTGATCCTGGTCGATATGCCCGGACTGCAAGAGGCGGGCGGGGATCTCGACGCTCTAGCCATCGATGAGGCGCTACGCTCCCACCTGGTGATCTACCTCTGCGAAGGCGACCTGACCCGCACCCAGTTCCAAGAGATTCGCACCCTCGGCGAGCTGAACAAACCGCTGATCGTCGCCATCAATAAGATCGACCGCTTCGCCGCCAAGGATCTGGAGCAGATCCGCCAACGGGTTGCCGAGCGACTGGAGGGACTTAACCACCTCCACTTGCAGATCGTCCCGCTCACCACTGGCGGGCGACGCGAGGTGATCGTGATCGACCCCGACGGCAACGAGCAGCGCGAAATGCGCCCATTGCCGCCACAGGTCGATGGGCTGCGGGAGGCGATTCAACGGGTAGTCGATAGCGACCCGGAAGTTCTGGAGCAGCTCCGCGATAGCGCAGTCTTCGTCCTCGCCGCCCGCCAACTCGACCGCGCTATCAGCGAACAGCGGCGCAAACGGGCAGAAGAGATTGTCGATAGCTACTCCAAAAAAGCGGTCATCGGCGCGATTGCTGCGGTCGCTCCGGGTAGCGACCTGATCATTCAGGGGGCACTCGCGACCCTAATGGTGCGGGAACTCTGCAAACTCTACGAGGTACCAGTGCGCCAGGTCGATCTCGACCGCTTTTTGCAGTTGGTGCAGAGCAAGGCCCGCAGCGCCACCGCGCTCATTCTCGCCATCGCCGGCAACGCCTTCAAAGCCTTCCCCGGCACCGGAACCCTAGTCGGCGGGGCGATGCACGCGGTCGCCTACGGGATTATTTTTGATGCCCTCGGGAAGTCCGTCTCCGCCTCCCTGGAGAGTCGGGGCGAACTGCGCCCACAACAAGCTGCCACCCAGTTCAAGGAGCTGATGAGTGAAAATCTGGACGTATCTGCAAAGCGCTTTGCCCGACTGGCCTTTGAGGAGATCAAGCGTGCTGGACGACGCAGCCCATAACCCGACACCGCCGCCAACGACCGATGCTGCGCCAGCCAGCGAGGCCGCGCCAGCCAGCGAGGCTGCGCCAGCACATGAGGGCAGCAGCACCCCCGCTCGCCCGCTGCACAGCAGCCCCTACAGCCCGATCCCCACCCCGCCACCACCGCCCCACCGCGCCGCTGCCGCCGCGAGCGAAGCACCGCCGCACCTCCCCTCCTGGCAACAGCGGGCGCAGCGCTCACTCCACCGCGTCCACAACAACCTGCGCGAGCGCCTCAACCAGCCTCCCTGGGAGAAGCCAGCGCAACCCAACGCCAGCGAACCACCGCCCCCCCACAACCCGCTCAGTCTCGCCCGTGAAAGCCTGCGCGACCTACTCGACGATGAGCGGGTACCCCGCCAGGTGCGCAGCGCCCTGCAAGAGGACTTTCGCGAGATCGAGCGCATGCTGGAGCGGCTCGACCAAGGCCACTTGCAGATCGCCGTTTTTGGCCGGGTCAGCGTCGGCAAGTCGGCTCTGCTCAACGCCCTGCTGGGCGAACAGCGCTTCTCCACCAGCCCGCTCCATGGCGAAACCAAGGGCATCGCCTCTGGACGCTGGCAGGCGGTTGAAGAGGGGGGGGTCTACCTGGTCGATACTCCAGGAATTAACGAAGTGGACGGCGAGACCCGCGAACAACTTGCCCGCGAAGTCGCCTCCCGCTCCGACCTGGTGCTGTTTGTGGTCGATAGCGACATCACCGAGAGCGAGCGCCAAGCGTTAAGCCAACTCGCCGCACAAAACCGCCCGGTCGTCCTGGTACTCAACAAAGTTGACCGCTACAGCGCCGAGGAGCAGCGCGAAATCCTCGCCTCGCTGCGCCGCCACAGCCTCGACCTGGTCGATGCTCGCAACCTGATCACCGCCAGCGCCTTCCCTCCAGAGCAGACCGTGATCCGCATCGACAGCGCCGGCAACGAACAGCTCACCACCCGCCAGCCCCCCCCCAACATTGAGGCGCTGCGCACCCGCTTGTGGGAGATTATCGAAAGCGAAGGCAAGACCCTCGCCGCCCTCAACGCCTCGCTCTTCGCTGGCCACCTCAGCGACCAGGTCGCCACCCGCATCCTCGCAGTGCGCCGCAAACTGGGCGAGCGGCTGATTCGCAACTACTGCATCAGCAAAGGGGTCGCAGTCGCCCTTAACCCGATCCCCATCGCCGACCTCGTCGCCGCCGCCGCCGTCGATGCCGGAATGGTCGTTCACCTCTCGCGCCTCTACGCCCTCCCCCTCACCAGCAACGAAGCGGGTCGCCTGATTGGCACCATCGGCAGCCACCTAGCGCTACTCATGGGTACCACCTGGGCCGTCAATCTCGCCTCCTCCGCCCTCAAACTCGGTACCGGCGGACTCTCCATCGCGGTCACCGGAAGCGCCCAAGGGGTGGTCGCCTACTACAGCACCTACGTCGTCGGCCAGACCGCCGAGCGCTACCTCGCCCAAGGTAAATCGTGGGGACCGGGCGGCCCCAAACAGGTGGTTCGAGAGATTCTCGCCAACCTCGACCGCAGCTCCATCCTCGACCAAGCAAAACAGGATATTCGCGCCCGCCTCTCAGACCGAGGAGAGGGGAAGAAGCGGTGATAGCCGAATCATTTTCCGGGTCGAAACAGGAGATCCCATAATGCCAACGCCGACACTCACCGCTCGCCTGCACCACCACTTGGTCGCTCGCCTGGCACCCAGCGCAATCACTATGGATGCCCCCTCCGCCGACCGCAACCCGCTGCACGCCCCGCTCCGGTGCCATCGTCAGCGCCCGCCCAGGAGCCTCGATTATGTCTGAACCAACCCCAGAACTCACCCAGGCCCTGGAGCAGGAGCGCGAACGTCGCCAACGGGCCGAAGCGAGTGGCGAACAGCAGCGCCACCTCCTCTATCGCCTCCTTGAAGCTCTCCCCGACTACCTCTTTCTCAAAGATCGCAACGCCATCTACATCGCCTGCAACAGCACCTGCGCCACCCTCTGGGGGGTCACCGCGCAAGAGGTTATCGGCCAGAGCGACGAACAGTTGGCAGCCTACAACCGCATCAACCTCCTCACCCAGGATGACGAAGAGGTGTTACGCCGAGGCCGCACTCTCCACCTGCAAGAGCTTGTCCACTTTCCCGCCGGGCGCAACATCCACCTGGAATGTACCAAAAGTCCGCTACGCGACCGCAGCGGACGGATTGTCGGCCTCATCGGAGTCGCCCGCGATGCTGGCGAGCGCTACCTATTGCACGAAGAACTCAAGGCGGCCCGCCGCCAACTGGTCTACTCGGGCCAGGTGCGCAACGAACTGATGAAACGCATTGCGCGTGAGATTCGCGACCCCCTTAACGCGATTACCGGCCTCATTCACCTGCTCAATCGCACTCCGCTGCAACCTACCCAGCAGGAGTATCTGGGACGCATTCGCCGCTCCAGCCAGACCCTAATTGCCACCATCGGCGATATCCTCGACTACTCCAAACTGGAGAGCCAGCACCTGATTCTCCACCCGATCTCGTTTCAGCTCGATGTGCTGGTTGAAGAGCTGCGCGAAGTGCTGCAACCGGAAGCGGAGCAGAAGCAACTGGAGCTGCTGTTTCGCGTCGCCCCGGAGGTACCGACTGCGCTGCAAGGGGATGCCGTGCGGCTGCGTCAGATCCTCTATAACCTGATCACCAACGCCATCAAGTTCACGGAGAAGGGAGGGGTCATCGTCCAGATCGACCGCCGCGAGAGCTGCCCCGAACGGATTCGTCTCACCTTCTCGGTCAAAGATACCGGCCCCGGACTTAGCCCCGAGCAGATTCAGGAGCTATTTAACAGCCCCAACGACCGCACCGGCCATGCCCACCTCAAGGCCGGCAGCTTCGGACTCACCATCTGCCACGCCCTGGTCGAACTGATGGGCGGGCGCATGCAGGTCGATAGCCAACCGCTCGCCGGTAGTGACTTTCACTTCACCGCCCTCTTCGACCCGCCGACCAGCGCCCCGCTCACCAACACCGCCCCCCCACCCTCCCTCACGGGTCGCCGGGTACTGCTCATCGACGGCAATCCCCGCTCCCGCAAACACCTCTGGCACCTGCTGACGGATCTCGGGCTACAGGTCGAAGCGGTCGCCCACAGTAGCCAGGCCGAGGGGAGCCTAAGCAGCCAAGCCGACCTGCCGCTCGACCTGCTGCTGATCGATTGGCGACTCCCCGACGGCAACGGCATTGATGCCCTCACCCGCCTGCGCCGCCACCCCTGCGCGGCCACCACCCCGGCACTGCTACTGATCACCGCTTATGGCCGCGATGCGCTGCTGGGCAAGGCGCGTCAAGCGGGCATTGATGGCTTTCTCCTGAAACCGGTCGAAGAGTACCAACTGCACCAATCCCTTAGCGAGGCCCTGCGCCGTGGTCATCAAGACAACCTTGCGGCTACCGCCCTCATCGGCGAGGCGGAACGGACGGCCTCCAGCCTCTCCGGCTACCGCGTCCTGCTCGCTGAAGATGATCTGATTAACCGTGAAGTCGCCTGCGAATTGCTCGGCGATGTCGGAATGCGGGTAGTCACCGCGCGCAGCGGACGTGAAGCGCTCACCCAGCTTGAACAGGAGAACATTGACCTGATTTTGATGGATATTCGGATGCCCGACCTCGATGGACTCGCCGCCACCCGCATGATTCGTAAAGATCAGCGCTTTCGGGAGATTCCGATTATCGCCATGACCGTCCACGCCCTTGACGAAGATCGCAATCTTTGCCTGGAGGCCGGGATGAACGACCACGTCACTAAACCCTTTGATCCAGAAGAGATGTACCGGGTTCTCGATCTCTGGCTCAATGCCCCCCATCATGCCCCCCGCGAAGAGTGGAGCGGAGGGGAGCAGCCTGAACACTCTCCCGAGCCGCTACCTGCCGAGGAGGAGGATCCGCTACCCCAGCTCCCCGGTATCGATCTTGAACTGGCTCTCAAACTCACCGGCGGAAAGGTCGAACTGCTGCTCGATATGATCCAGCTCTTTCGCCGCAACTACGCTACCATCCCCGCCCAGATGCACAAAGATCTGGAGGCTGGGCGAGTTCTCAGCATCTTCCGCGCCGCCCACTCGATGAAATCCGCCGCCCGCTATATTGGAGCCACCGAACTCGCCCGCCACGCCGATACCCTGGAGGTGATCGCCCGCGAGGGGGATGTCGATAAAATTCGTGAAGAGATGGCGCGTTTTGATAGCGCCTTTGAACCGCTGCTTACCGCGTTAGAGACGTTTAATCGGTAGGAGTTCGAGATTCGAGGTTCTAGGCTCTAGGTTCGAGGCTCTAGGCTCTAGGCTCTAGGTTCGAGGTTCGAGGCTCTAGGTTCGAGGCTCTAGGTTCGAGGCTCTAGGTTCGAGGCTCTAGGTTCGAGGCTCTAGGTTCGAGGCTCTAGGCTCTAGATTCGAGGTTCTCGCACCTCGTACCTCGTACCTCGCACTACGCAATAGCTTAATAAAGCTTGTCACAGGAGGTAGGCCATGACGCATCAATTTGGTGGAATATGGACAAAAAAGAAGCTGGAAATTCTGGAAAGCTATCTTTCCGCATATTGCTTGGCTCTTAAAAACCAAAGTTTTACATTGCATTATGCCGACGCATTTGCAGGTACCGGAAAAATCAAAAACCACAAAAATCCGCACTATGAACCGACGCTCTTCTCAATTCCCATTGATGATTTGCGTGGTTCGGTAGTGACGGCCTTAGAGGTCAAACCGGGTTTTCATCAATACCATTTCAATGATATTAATCCGCAGCATGTTGCAGCTCTTCGTGAAATCAAAAAACAACACCCACAAAAAAATATTACTCTTTCAGACCGGGATGCTAACGAATTTGTGGCCTTGATCGTCATTCCGGCCACCTTGACCGCTCACAGCGAAAGTCTCGCCGTAAGTGGCTGAGTCCTTGGGGCGAAATGCCCCGCTTGACGCTCTCCGAACAAGGTATTGGCCGGAAGG
>SLIM01000218.1 GCA_007135625.1 Gammaproteobacteria bacterium | reverse complement strand
TGTGTGCCGCTGCCGTGTCCCAGGCGCGGGTTGGCCAGTTCGCGCAGGCCGCGCAGGGAGCGCTCCCAGTGGCTTTCGGGCTGGCGCAGGTTGGTGAGCGGTTTGGTGGTTACTGCGCTCTCGTCGTAGTGGCACTCCTCTGCGTAGTTGAGCTGTTGGAGCAGTAGCGCCGCTTCGCGGGCGTACCAGAGTGAACCCCCGGCCACCGCTTTTTGCTGCGCTTTGGCGAGCAGCAGCAGCTCTTTTGCCGTGAGTTTTTGACCTTGCCAATAGAGCGTAAGTATCGCGAAGAGTAGATACCAGGGGCGCTCTGCTGCGTTGAGGCTACCCGCCAAGCGTGGGTTCTCTTTGGCCGCAAGGAGCTTTTCAATGGTATCTGCGAGGAGTATCTGAATCTCATTGTGGCGATCTTGAAAGAATTGATTAGGGACTAATTTAAGCAGCTCCTGAAGACGGAGTTGGGAGCCGGAGGAGTTTTCACGCAGCAGTGCGAGCATAAAGAAGGCCCCATACAGGCCACTGAGCAGTTGCTGTTTGCGTTTGCTAAAGAGGTTGCGCCCTACCTGTATCGCCTTCTCGAAGCAGCGAATGGCCTCCGGGTCATCGCCCTCCAGAAAGGCGAGTACCCCTAGCAGTCGCTGCGGGTAGAAGATCGCGGAGAGGTGCTTTTTGTCGATACTCAGCTTGCCGGTGGGTTGGGGAAAATGCGCTAAGATGGCGCGGACGACCTCGAAACGGCCCCGCATTAGATGGTGGTCGGCGAGGGTGATGATCACCCCGATTGGCGGGGCCAAGCCGGGTGTGCTGAAGAGTTGTAGAAAGCTCTTCTCCATTTGGGGATTACTTCCCAGGCTGGCATCTAGCCTGCTAATTTGCGATTCGAGCAGGCTGAAGCGCAGCTCTGGCGAATAGTGCTCAAAGTTCTCCTCAAAAATGGGGTAGAGGAGGGTCGCCACGGTATCGGAAAGGTGCAGAAAGATGCGCTCACGCTTTTCGAACAGGGCATGAAAAAGGAGCGTCTCATCGTCTAGCAGGCGGGCGAAGAGGCCGGCACGACGAAGTTGCTGCTCTTCGATCATCTTTTCTTCGATTTTGCTGCGGCTCCGCCTCCCCGCATGAAAGGGTTCATGTGCGACCAGTAGTTCGGCAAAGAGGCGCAGGGTGTCGTTGCGTTTGGCATCCTCCATCACCGCTTCGGAGAGCTGCGGATTGCAGCGAATCAGCAGGTGGTCATACTCCCAGATCTTCTGTTCGAATAAGGTGCGATAGAGCGCACTGTGATCGGTGATGAAGAGGGGGTGATCATGGCGATTTTTCCACTTGAGCAGGGAGAGCAGTTGGTTTAGCTCTAGGAGGCTAAACGCTTGGTAGTAGAGGGCGCTGGTCAGTACCACCTTGCGGTCGTCTTCGGCGAGCTGTTCGTACTTTTGAAATAGGGGGGACATGAGAATCACTCCGCAGGGTAAGTCCACGCTGATAGAGGGCAGGGGACAGAAAAAAGGGGGCAGCAGGAAGGGGTGCAAGCGGGGGTGCTGGGGTGCTGCTGTAGTGTAAGGAACATGGTGTGCGCTGCTGATCTGGCTTGTTTAGCCCTTGTGCCGAGGAATCTTTAGCCGCCGTCTGCGTTCCCACAGTGCTTTGCGGCTGATGCCGAGGCGGGCGGCGAGTTCGGTTTCGGTCATCTGCTGCTGATGCTCTCGCACAAAGCTACGAAAGTACTCCTCTAGCGAGTCACTGGCGGGGGCTGGTGGCTCGTTAGTGGGTGGTTCAAGGGCTAGGAGTTCGGCGCTGATCTGCCGCTCTTCACTGAGGATGACGGCTCGTTCCATGGCGTTTTCTAGCTCGCGGACGTTGCCTGGCCAGGGGTAGTCGGCGATCACTTGCAGCGCATCCAGGGTTAGGGTCATGGCGGGGCGGTTGAGGTTGCGGCACGCTTTGGCTAATAGAAAGTGGGCCAGTCGGAAGCGATCTTCTCCTCGCTCTCGCAGTGCCGGGAGGGCGACTTCCATTACCCGTAGCCGAAAGTACAGGTCGCTGCGAAACCGCTGCTCTTCGACCAGTCGCCGCAGGTCGCGGTGGGTTGCGGCGATCAGTCGCACATCGACGAGTCGTGACTGTTCGGAGCCGACTCGCCGAATTTCGCCATTTTGCAATACTCGGAGCAGTCGCGCTTGGGCGGTGACGGGTAGTTCGCCAATCTCATCGAGAAACAGGGTGCCTCCGTTGGCGCTCTCGACCAGTCCGGTGCGGCTGCGGTCGGCGTTGGTGAAGGCTCCTTTTTCATGACCAAAGAGTTCGGATTCAATGAGGGTCTCGGGAATTGCTGCGCAGTTGACGGTGACGAGTGGGGCGCTGGCGCGTCCGCTCTGCTGGTGAATGGCGCGGGCGACTAGCTCCTTGCCGGTGCCGGATTCACCGAGGATTAGGACGGTGGAGGGGGTCGGGGCGACTTTGGCGATGCGGCGGCAGACCTCTTGCATCTGCGGGCATTCGCCGACCATGCCGGGCGGTTCGCTCTCTTCGATCTCTAGCGTCGGCGGGCGGGCGGCCCGTTGCGGCGGTTGCAGGATTCGCCGCACGGTGGCGAGCAGCTCTTCGTGGTCAAACGGTTTGGCGATGTAGTCTACCGCGCCGCGTTTCATCGCCTCGACTGCTGAGGGGACGCTGGCATAGCTGGTGATGACGACTACCGGTACTCCCGGCGCTCGTTCGATCACCTCAATGCCGGGCGCTCCGGGTAGGCGAATATCGGTGATGATGAGGTCGAAGTCAGACCAGTGGAAGTGCTGCTGCGCCTCTTCGACCGATGCCGCTTCTGCGGTACGGTAGCCCTGTCGGGTAAAGAGCCGTACTAATGCACCGCGAATCACCGCCTCATCTTCCAGGAGTAAAATCGAATACATCGGTTGTTGGTGATCCTGTTTACTAAGAAGGGGCATTACTCCCGCGTGTCCCCTGCCGCCAGTGGCAAGATAACCACTAGACGGGTTCCCACTCCCGGTTGGGAGTCGATCTCTATTTTGCCACCATGGGCGGTGACGATGCTGTGGGCCAGCGCTAGCCCGAGGCCGGTTCCTTCGCCTACCTGTTTGGTGGTGTAGAAGGGTTCACACACCAGATCCAGCCGCTCCGGGGCGATTCCTTCGCCGTAGTCGATCACTTCAAGGCGTATCTGTCGCTCCTCGTTAATCGCCAGCAGCTCAACCCTGCCATCCTGGGGCGAGGCATCCATGGCGTTGGTCAAGAGATTGACCAGCACCTGCAAGAGCTGTTGGCGCTGGCCGGTTAGCTCGATTTCGGGTGGGCAGAAGTGGTCACAGCGTACCTGCCGCCGGCGGTGGGAGAGTTGCACTAGGGCCACCGCTTCGGCTAGGAGTTCAGCCAGCGGGAAGCGTTCGGGGGGAGCGCTCTCACCGCGTCGGCTGAAGTTCATCATGCTGCGTAAAATACCGCTTACTCGTCGGGTCTGTAGCAGAATCGCTGCTACGCTCTCGGCAATCACCGCAGGATCTTGCTCATGGCGCAGGTTTTGGGCGAGGGAGTCGATTCCGGTAATCGGGTTGCCGATCTCATGGGCCAGCCCGGCGGCGAGTCGCCCCAGTGAGGCGAGGCGGTCGCTATGGGCCAGCTCAGCCTCTAGGTGTTCGCGGTCGGTGAGATCCTCCACCAGCATTACCGCTCCCCCTGGGTCTGGTTCAGCACTCGTCAACAGCACGGCTTGGTGCAGATTGAACCAGCGCCGCTGGCCATCTACTTCTACTTCGAGGTGGTGAATAGGGACATCTTCGGCCCGCATCAGCCCCTCTAGCAGTTCGCCCCAGGGGGGCGGTAGCGAGCGCAGTGGCTCCCCCAATACCTGCTCACAGCCGATCCCGCTCATTCGCTGTAAGGCCGGATTCCATAAGGTTACCCGTCGATCCTCCTCGACTGCGCAGACCCCTAGCGGTAGATCGAGCAGCACCCGGTGGTGGTAGCGGCGTAGCCGATCCAGACTGGTTACGAGGTCATCCAGTCGGCTGCGTGACTCCTTCATCTGCTGCTCAATATAACGCATTGAGTCGGCGAGGGCCATCTTGGTCACGCGATCCAGCTCCAGTTGGCGGTTGATGATGATGTGGGCCAACTGCGGCCCCACCAATCCCGACAGGTTGCGTTCAATCCGATCACGCAGCCGCCGTAGCTTTGCCGGGTGTGCCTCCTCCTCGTCCATTCCCAAGTCGTGGAGCGCCTGGGTCACCTCTTTATCGGCGGTTTGCGCTCCTAGAATCTGCCCCAGCTCTTGGCGAAACGCTTCCGGCGAGCGGGCCATCACCAGTTGCTGTGGTGAGGCACCTGGCTCTCCGGCGCAGATGCGTGCCGCCTCCCGCTCATCCGCCGAGGTCTGCGCCCAGAGTGAGCCGATGACAAAAAAGAGCATATTCCCCGAGAGGGAGAGCAGGGTGGCAAACTGCCACTTTTCCAGTCCCAGCCCGAGCCGCCACTGTTCGACTGCGCCAGCGCTGGGGATGACCTCTGCCGCCGCAAGCAGCGGCAGTAGTAGGGTTACGGCCCAGAGCGTAATCCCAGCCCCCAATCCGAGCAGGAATCCCGCTCGGTTGGCTCTGCGCCAGTAGAGTACTGCAACAACTCCGGGAAGGAACTGCGCTACCGCAACGAAAGAGATGAGGCCGATCTCGGCGAGGCCTTGGTGGTGGGTCAAGAGCTGGTAGAAGCCATATCCTGAGAAGATAATTAGCCCGATTAGTAGCCGTCGGCTCCAGAGTAGCCAGCGGTAGAGATTGACTTTTGGTGCGGGGTAGTGGAGCGGTAGCAGCAGATGGTGCAGGCACATGTTGGAGAGTGCCAAGGTGGCCACAATCACCATTGCGCTAGCCGCAGAGATGCCGCCGATGAAGACCAATACGGGGAGCCAGTTGGTTCCGCTCGCCATCGCTACCCCCAGTACATAATAATCGGGGTTGATCTCCAGTTGTAGGTAGGTACCTGCCCATAGCAGGGGTAGGATGGGCAGGTTGAGCAGCAGCAGGAAGAGTGGGAAGGCCCAGGTCGCAAAGCGTAGTGAGCGGCTGGAGAAGTTTTCGGTAATGGTCATGTGAAACTGGCGCGGTAGGAGGAAGGCGGCTGCAAAGGAGAGGAGTAGCAGGGTAGTCCACGCCCCTTGGTGTAGCGGCTGCTGCAACTGCTGTAGCCGCTCGGGGTGGGTCGATAACCACTGTTGCAGCGCTAACGGTCCATCAAATACCCCAAACAGCGCTACTCCGCCAATGAGCAGCAGTGCTAGCAGCTTGATGAGTGATTCAAAGGCGATGGCTAGTACCAAGCCGTGGTGTTTCTCTCGCGGGGTGAGGTGACGCGCTCCGAAGAGGATCGAAAAGAGGATCAGGGTCAGGCAGAAGAGCAGCGAGGTGTGGAGGGTGGTGCTGGCTGAGGTTAAGATCTCAATGGATTGGGTTACGGCGTGAATCTGCAGGGCGATGTAGGGGAGCGTTCCGAGCAGCATAAAGAGGGTGACCACGACGCCTGCCCCTTGGCTGCGAAAGCGGAAGGCGAAGAGGTCGGCGAGTGAGGTGAGTTGCCGGTCGCGACTGAGTCGGTAGAGCGGTTGCAGCAGAAACGGGGTGGCGAGGAAGGCGAGGGTCACTCCCAGATAGATCGCTAAAAAGAGGTAGCCACTGGTGGCCGCAAAGCCGACACTTCCGTAGTAGCTCCAGGTGGTGGCGTAGACCCCTAGCGATAGGGTATAGACCCACGGATGGCGCACTAGCCGCTCGCCGATCCAGCCCTGTTCGGCGGCATGGGCGATGAGAAAGAGCAGGCAGAGATAGAGCAGCCCGCTGACGTAGAGCAGCTTGATCTCAATCACTCCTCCCCCTCCCCTTCCCGCTGCTGCCGATAGAGCAGTAGCGCTAGCAGAATCACTCCGAACCATAGGAGATAGGGTAGATACCACCAGCCACTTCCGGCAAGTAACCACCACCACAACGGGGAACCAAACAGCAGCAGCGCTGCTAGGAGTACCAGTAGCGCCCACTCCCGCTGGCGCTCTAGGTCACTCACGGTTCACCAGAGAATCGCCTCCACTCCCAGCTCTCCGGCTAGGGGAGCTACCCACAGCCTCCCGCCCGGGCGCTCCTTTCTCCTTGCGGCTGCCCAGGTAGTAGGTCGGGTAGTAGACGGTGATGGCATCGCTGGCGGTGCAGTCGCCGAGATAGCCCCTGACGGAGATTTGGTTCTCGCCGGGGATCAGGGGGGCGATGGCGGTATCACTGGCGAAAAGGATCTGGTTGGAGGTCAGGATGCCGGGACTGTAGGTGTAGAAGGGGATGCCGTTGGCGTGGGCGGTGACCGCGCCTTGTTGTCTGACATGACCGGTGGCATCGGCAGTGCCGCTGACCGATACCGAATCGACATAGACCGTCGCGCCATCAGTTGGTGAGGTGAGGGTTAGGGAGCAGGCTAGGGAGACCGAGTTGCCCGCCATGAGGGCAAGGAGGAGCAGTAGGGCAGGAAGACGGATGGCCACTACCCTTCCTCAAGGCGGATCTGCTGGCTTCGGGCCTGGGTCATGGGTTGCTCCTGGGGCGTGTGGTATGGGAGGTTCATTTGGATGGTTCGTTGGATGGGTGTCCAGTAAGTTCCATGTTAAACCTGCGGGCTG
>SLIM01000078.1 GCA_007135625.1 Gammaproteobacteria bacterium | reverse complement strand
GCGTGGATCGCAGAGCCACCCGAGAGGCCGGATGCAACCAGCACCTCGCCAAGCCGGTGGAGCTGTGTGCCGTGCTGGCGGTACTCGCTGCTTGGCTACCCCTTACCTGGGAGTACGCCGCACCCGAGGCGGTAGCTGCCCCCAGTGGCCCGCTGGAGTATCTGCCGCCGGAGCTGGCCAATGAGTTTATTCACCTCGCCCATTTGGGCGATATTCGCCGCCTGGAGGAGCTGGCCATCCGCCTGCAACCCGACTATCCCAACTTCGCCGATACCCTTGGCGAGATTATGTCCAGCTTCCAACTCGACCAATTGAGTGGATTAATCGCACACTGCAAAACCGCAGAGCGGTGACTCACCGGTGACGTAGCGCTTCACTCTTCCCCCGCTACCACCGACTGGCTACATGCTACAATAGGGCCTCAAGAGGCGAGCAGCGTAGAGCCGCCACAACAAGATAATTTGCAAGGGAGAGTGCTGTGCTGGCTCCAAATCATCCCAAACCGTCGATAGATGACCTTGCGGTCGGCGTTCAGCTCTGGGACTCTGCAGGGCTATTACTCTATTGCAACCCGGCGACTGAGTCGCAGTTCGGGGTGGTGAGCGGGGCGGTGGTCGATTACGAGGTGTTCGCCGCCGCCTGTTGCGACGAGGAGGGGCTGCCGCTGGCGGTGGCCGCTTTTCCGGTTGCCCGCGTGCTAGCGGGTGGCTGTGCCAGCGATGAGCGCTTGGTACAACTGACCACTACCCCGGTGTGCTGGCTCTGCATCCGCGCCCAGTGGGCGGAGGATGGTGAGGGGCAGCACGGCGAGCGCGTGTTAAGTACCAGCATTGACATTACTAAAAGCATGGAACGCGCCCGCGCTCTACAGCGCCTGGCCCACTACGACGCGCTTACCGACCTCCCCAATCGGCTGCTGTTGGCTGATCGCATGGCGCAGGCACTGGCGCAGGCCCAGCGCAGTGGTGATCGACTCGCCGTCTGCCTGCTCGATCTCGACGGTTTTAAGCCGGTCAATGACCGCTTCGGCCACAAAGTCGGTGATCGGCTGCTGCAAGAGATTGCAGCTCGTTTGCACGATGCGATTCGCGCCGATGACACCGTCGCTCGCCTCGGTGGTGATGAGTTTGTGTTACTGCTCGGGGGGCTGAAATCGGTGCGGCAGGCGGAGGACACTCTGCAGCGTCTGCTCGATACCATCGCTATGCCATGGTTCTGCGGCAACACCTCCATGCAAATCACTGGCAGCATCGGAGTGACCCTCTTCCCCAACGATAACGGTGATGCTGATCAGTTGCTGCGCCACGCCGATCAGGCGATGTATAAGGCTAAGGAGTCGGGCAAGGGTCGCTACTACACCTTTAACCCGGCGGCTGAGTCTCGCATACGCGCCAACCAAGGGCTGCTTAAGCGAATTGAGGAGGCGCTTAACAAGGAGCAGTTTATCCTTCACTACCAGCCCAAGGTCGATTGCCGCAGTGGCCAGGTGGCCGGTCTGGAGGCGCTGGTTCGCTGGCAACACCCGATCCTCGGCCTGCGCTCACCGGGGGAGTTTATCCCGCTTATTGAGCATGAAAATCTAATCGTGCAGCTCGGCGAGTGGGTTCTGCAAGAGACCCTGCGCCAACTGGCCGAGTGGCATACCCAAGGCATTCACCTTCCGGTTAGCGTAAATATCGCGGCGCGTCAGTTTCTCTCTGGCAGCTTCAATGCCAATCTAGCGGATATGCTGGCCCACCACCAGCCCGGCCTAGAGCGTCGGCTGGAGCTAGAACTGGTAGAGACGGCGGCACTTGAGGATGTCGGCGCGGTGCGCCGCGTTATGGAGAGCTACCAGAAGCGCGGTGTCCGCTTTGCGCTCGATGATTTCGGCACCGGTTACTCCTCGCTCATCCATCTCAAGCGGCTGGCGGTCGATGTGCTGAAGGTTGATCAGACTTTCGTGCGCGATATGCTCGACGATCCGGGCGATCTTGCCATTGTACAAGGGGTGATCGGTCTGGCCACCGCCTTCGGGCAGAAAGTGGTCGCCGAGGGGGTGGAGAGCATTGAGCAGATCCTGCTGCTGCTCGACCTGGGCTGCGATGTGATGCAGGGCTACGGTATCGCCCGCCCGATGCCAGCGGATCGCGTCGCTACCTGGCTGGAGAACTTTCAGCCCGACCCCCGCTGGCAACTGGCACGCGGCAGCTACCCGATGCGCGGCGACTTTGAATTGCTGCTCATGGAGGTCTCGCACCGCCACTGGATCGAGAGCTTTCGCAATGCTCTGCAACACGCCCGGCCTCTGCCACCCGCCGATTACGCAAGCTGTCGCTTCACCCAGTGGTATAACGAGGTGGGAATGCGCCGTTATGGCAACTTGGCCTCGTTTCGTGAAATCGACAGAATCCATCGCCATCTGCATCAACAGGCGGTTACACTTACACTAGCGACCTGCATGGAGGCGCACGACGCGAGCGACAGCGCGACCGCCGGTAAGGCGCTGGAGCAGTGCAATGCCGAGCTGCTACAGCAGTTGCGCGCCTTTCGACTCGGACTAGCAGACGACAGTAACCAGTGAGTTCCCCCTCAATCAGGAGATGAAGATGGCCCAGCAACCCCAATCACTCGCTTGGAGCGAAGAGTTCACCACAGGTGTTGCAGAAATTGACGAGCAGCACATGATTCTTGTACACACACTTAACGAGGTGGCGGTAAAACTAACCTACGATACGAGCCAGGAAACTCTCGAACAGATTACCCAAGATCTTCTGAGCTACGCCCTCTACCATTTTGAGACCGAGGAGGAGCTGATGCAGAACTTTGGCTACGCCGATAGCGGTGACGATGCAGCGGAGCAGCATCTAGCCCAGCACCGCGCCTTTTCGACCAAGGTGCTGGAGGTGCGCGAAAGCCTTAAATCGGGTACTAAGATCTCGACAACGGAGCTGCTCGACTTTCTCAACCAGTGGCTGGTCCATCACATTCTCAATACTGACAAGAAACTCGGTGCTTTCATCGTCGCCAAACGCTCCCAATGAGGACATAGGGTACTGTTGTGAGGCGAGCCAAAAGACGCGAGGAGCATAATGAGACCCGCACCAACCCTGCTTATCGTTGATGACCAGCCGGAAAATCTCGCTGCCCTTGGCGATCTGCTGGAGCCGCACTATCGGGTACGCGCCACGACCTCGGGTCGACGCGCTCTGCAACTCGCCGCGAGCGAACCCTGTCCTGACCTGATTTTGCTCGATGTGATGATGCCGGAGATGGATGGCTACGCCGTGCTGGAGGCGCTGCGCCACGACCCGCTGACCCGGGAGATTCCGGTGATCTTTGTCACTGCACGCGATGCCGCGTTGGATGAGGAGCATGGGCTGCAACTGGGGGCGGCGGACTATATCACTAAGCCGATTCGCCCGGCCATCGTGCTGGCGCGAATACTGACTCAGTTAGAGAATAAACAGGCACGCGATCTACTGAAAGATCAAAACGCTTGGCTCCAGGCTGAGGTCGCGCGGCGCATGCATGATAATGAGCTGATTCAGGATGTCAGCCTCTACGCCTTGGCACTATTGGCCGAGACCCGCGACAAAGATACCGGTAACCACTTGTGCCGCACTCAGGCATACGTTGAGCTGCTGGTGGGTGTGCTGCGCAAGCGTAGCGACCCATTGGTGCCATTGAGTGCCGAGCTTGGGCAGACGATTGTGCGTGCCGCGCCGCTGCACGATATCGGCAAGGTCGGTATTCCCGATCAGATTTTGCACAAACCGGGCCGCCTGAGTGCCGAGGAGTTTGAGCTGATTAAGAGCCATAGCCGAATTGGGGCGGATGCCATTAACATGGCAATTGATCGGGTGGTCTCCGCCGACAGCTCGCCGCTTTCGGGCGACACCGGGGCGCTCGCCTTTCTGACGGTGGCGGCGCAAATCGCCCACTGGCACCATGAGCGGTGGGACGGCGGCGGCTACCCCGATCACTTGGCGGGTGAGAAGATTCCGCTACCGGCGCGAATTATGGCCATTGCCGATGTTTACGATGCACTCATTTCGCGGCGGGTCTATAAGCAGGCGCTGCCCCATGCGACCGCCGTGAGGATGATTCGCAACGGGCGTGGGAGTCAGTTCGACCCGCTGCTGGTCGATCTCTTTGTCGAACTCAATGAAGAGTTTGCTGGCATTGCCGAACGCTTTGCTGATGTTTGAACGGCGACCGATTAGGCGGTCGATCCTTTTCTCGTGGCACCGCTCCCGCAGTGCCGAAAGACCGGCCCCACTGCGGGAGCGGTGAGACCAGGAATCTTCTCTTCCGAAAACAGTTTTCATAAAGGAACACGCCATGCGCGTCGAATTAAATCTTACCATCGACGAAATCGACCAGGAACTCATCGGGTTGATCAAAACCCTGCTGAGGCGCAACGCAGAAGTGGTGATCAAAAAGCAATGCGTGGCGCTGGAGGAGCATCCGGCGGACACGCCATTGGATAAGGTCATGGAAGAACTCTCTGGCGCGGGCTACAGTGCGGAGTTTCTGGCCGACCTGGGGCAGGGGCTAAAAAAGGCATCGGTGTACGCCAAATGAACATCAAGCCGCTGCGCCCCGACTTGTCGGCGCATTTGAAGAAGCATCAACTGGTCAAGAAATTCTCCAAGGCCAAGGCGTTGTTCGAGCAGGACAGTACGCATCCGTCATTGAATGTCGAAGTGCTGGAACCGAAGCACCTGAAGATTTATTCATTCCGCCTGGATTTGAAGTATCGAGCGCTGTTTATCGTGGTGGAAGGGGAGGCGGAAGTCTTTGCTGTCACCAATCATTACAAGTAGGCTAACACCTTGCAGGTGGCACCACTACGGGCTTAAAACCGACTTTCCGCACCTTACCCTGATAACCCACTGATCCAAATAAATTATTATTTTTTCTATAGTCATATGAAAAGAAAATACATCTTTTGAATCAGTGTGTTGCGCGGGGTGCGCGGAATCTGGCCTAAAAGCGCAGTTCGGCCAGCTCAATACCGTTATCCTCGCTGCCGCTAATGCGAAAGCCCAAACTTTTAGCGAGGGCCAGCATCTTGGCGTTATCGGCCAAAATCTCTCCCCGCATCGCATGAAAGCCCCGTTCGCGGGCCGCTTCGATCAACATGCTGAGAAGCTGGCCACCGATGCCCCGATTCTGCCACTGATCAGCAACCACCAGGGCAAACTCGCAGCTCTGGCCATCGGGGTTCATCACATAGCGGGTCACCCCCAGCTCAATCTCTTTGCCATTACGCTCCAGCACGGCGATAAAAGCCATTTCCCGGTGGTAATCGAGCTGGGTAAAGCGGATGAGCATCTCCGTGGTCAGCTCGTTCACGCTGTGCATAAAACGAAAATAGCGTGACTGGGCCGAGAGTTGGCGGACAAACTCCTGCTCCATATTGGCATCTTCCGGGCGAATCGGACGCATCGTGATCTCGGAGCCGTCGGCCAACTGAATCCGTTTGACCAGGTGGTAAGGATAGGGGTGAATCGCCATGTGGTGGTAGGCATCGAGCGAGGGGGTGGTATGGGCCACCACCATCCGGCAGTCGAGCGCCATCACCCCCTCCCGGTCGGCAATAATCGGGTTGATATCCATCTCTTGCAGTTGCGGCAGCTCGCACACCATCTCCGAGACCCGACAGAGTACCTGGATCAGTGCATCCATATTGATTGCGGGCAGATCGCGGTGCGCCTCCAGCAGCTTGGCGGTGCGGGTCTGGCTGATCAGGTTACGCGCCAGAAAGTCGTTCAGCGGCGGCAGCGCCACCGCCCGATCCCGCATCACCTCGACCGCCGTCCCCCCGGCACCGAAGGTGATCACCGGGCCGAAGAGCGGATCGCGCCCCACCCCGATCAGCAGCTCACGCCCATGACGACTGCGGTACATCGGCTCGATCAGCACCCCCTCCAGAGTCGCATCGGGGGCCTTGAGCTTCACCTCCTCCAGCAGCGAGGTGTAGTTGCTGCGCACCGCTTGCGCGTTGCTAATGTTCAGCCGCACCCCGCCAACATCACTTTTGTGGCTCAGGTCGGGAGAGTTGATCTTCATCACCACCGGAAAGCCGAGATTTTCCGCCGCGACCAGCGCCTCGTTGGCGGAGTGGCAGTTGATCCCGAGGGTCACCGGCACCCCGAAGGCACGCAGCAGCGCCTTCGCCTCCAGCGGAGTAAGCAGGGTACGCCGTTCGGCCAGGGCGCTCTCAATGATCAGCCGCGCCCCCTCGCTATCGGGTTGGCTACGCTTCGAGAGCGAGCCGGGAACTTGCACCAAAAACTGCTGATTGCAACTGTAAGTCGCCAGGAAGGCGAAGGCCTCCACCGAGGACTCGGGGTTGGTGAAGGCGGGCAGGTGCTGCTCGGCAAAGAGGGCATTGGAGCTGCGTACATGGCCATCCCCCATCCAGCAGGCGAGAAGCTGTTTGTTGCTGCTAGCGTGGGCCGCAATCACCGCCTTGGCGCAGGCCTCGGCATCGGTCATCGCCTGCGGGGTGAGCATCACCAGCACCCCATCAACGCCTGGATCATCCAGGCAGGCCTGCACCCCGAGCGCGTAGCGGCTGTCGTCGGCATCTCCGAGCAGATCGACCGGGTTGCCGTGCGACCAGTGCTGCGGCAGCTTTTCATCCAGTATTGCCAGCGTTTTGGGGGCG
>SLIM01000083.1 GCA_007135625.1 Gammaproteobacteria bacterium | reverse complement strand
TCGAGGTTCGAGGTTCGAGGTTCGAGGTTCGAGGTTCGAGGTTCGAGGTTCGAGGTTCGAGGTTCGAGGTTCGAGGTTCGAGGTTCGAGGTTCGAGGTTCGAGGTTCGAGGTTCGAGGTTCTAGTCTCTAGTCTCTAGTCTCTAGTCTCTAGTCTCTAAAAAATCAATACCATGCCTGAACTGCCCGAAGTCGAGACCACCCGGCGGGGGATCGCTCCCTACCTGCTACAGCAGCGGTGGTGCGGTGCGGTGGTGCGTCAACCGCAACTGCGCCAGCCGGTCTCAGCAACGCTGGATCAGCAGCTTCGCGGGCGCGAGATCCACGCTGTGGAGCGCCGTGCCAAGTATCTGCTGATTCACTGCGACGGCGGTTATCTGCTGCTCCATCTGGGCATGTCAGGGAGTCTCCGCATTCTGCCCGTGGGTACCCCGCCCGGCCCGCATGACCATGTTGATCTCTGTTTTGAGAGCTATCTGCTGCGCTATCGCGACCCGCGCCGCTTCGGCCTGCTGCTTTGGTGCGAGCAGCCGCCGCAGGAGCATCCGCTGCTGCGCCACCTCGGCCCCGAGCCGTTAGCGCCTGCGTTTAGCGCGGAGTCCCTGCATCACCAGGCCCGTCAGCGTAAAACCCCGGTTAAGGCGCTGATTATGGAGCAGCGGGTGGTGGTCGGGGTGGGGAATATCTACGCCAATGAGGCGCTCTATCTCGCCGCCATCGACCCGCGCCGCGCCGCACGCCGCATTGCACTGGTACGCTACCAGCGGCTGGTTGTGGAGATTCGTGCGGTGTTGCAGCGGGCGATAGCGATGGGTGGCACCACCTTGCGCGATTTTCAGCATGAAGATGGTAAACCGGGGTATTTTCAGCAGACTCTGCATGTCTATGGCCGTGGTGGAGCGCCTTGTCACGGCTGCGGCCAGCCGCTACGCAGTGAGCGCATCGCCCAGCGCTCCAGCTTCTTCTGTCCCCGCTGTCAGCGCTAGGAAGCAGCGGGGGAGGCGGCTCAAGCGGTCACAGCGGGGGAGGCGGCTCAAGCGGTCACAGCGGGGGAGGCGGCTCAAGCGGTCGCAGCGGGGGAAAGCGGCTCAAGCGGTCGCGGCGAGGGAGAGCCAGAGGGGAAGGGTCAATAGCGCCAGCAGGGTGGTGACGGTGACGGCGGCGGCGTAGAGTCCGGCATCGAGGCGATAGCGGTCACACAGTACCACCCCAAGCACCATGACCGGCATCGCCGCTTCCAGGGTAATTGCCAGTTGCAGTTCAGGGTCTAGCCCCGCAGTGGCGGCTAACTGCATCGCCATAAGCGGGGTGATCAGAAGCTGAATCAGCGCGACCGGTAGGATTAGGGTGAGCTGTGGGAGGCGCAAGGTATCCCAGCGTAGCCCCATCCCGACCGCAATTAGCATGAGCGGAATGACCGCCGTTGCCAACTGATCGAGTACCCCATCGACCCACGGGATCGGCTCCACCCCAGCAAGGTTGAGAGCGACTCCGAGCAGGGCGGCCCAGAGTGGAGGTACCCGTAGCAGCGCCATGATGGCCCCCTCTCCCCGCTCCTCCTCGCCGTGAGCGCGGGCGATGAGGATTCCCAGGGTGAGCAGCAGCGGGGTGCAGGCGAAGAGGTCGTACTGAATTGCGACGCTACGCGCCCAACTGCCGAGGGTCTGCTCTAGTACCGGTAGCCCCAGGTAGGTGGCGTTGGGCCAGCCAGCGGCCAGTATCAAGGTGCCAGCAATCGCTTTGGGAACTCGCCATAGGGTAAAGAGGAGTTTCGCGAGAATGACCCCAAGCAGCACCCCACTAGCGGCGATGATGGCGATCCATAACGAATCGCGCCCGAGCGGGGCCTGCCACAGGACTTGCAGCACCAGCGCCGGCAGTAGCAGCACGAAGACCAGTGTGGTGATGGCTTGACGAATGGTATCGGCATCGCTGCCAAACGGGCGCAGGATGCGCCAGCCGATCCCGCAGAGCAGCAACACGGCCATCTGACTTAAAACGGCAAACATTTTTTTTAGTACTCGCTAGGCTCGCTGGTGAGTTGGGTGCGGATCTGCTTGAGCAGGTTGGAAGGGTCTACCGGTTTGCTAAGGAGGGCTTGGCAGTCGGCTATTTTGGCCTTGAGGCGATCCATCAGACCATCCTTACTGGTGAGCAGAAAGATCGGGGTCTGCTTCAGGCGAGGGTTGCGGCGAATCGCCTCCAACACTCGAAAGCCGTCTACTCCCGGCATCTGAATATCGAGGATCATCAGATCCGGTAGCTCGCTCTCCGCCAGTCCAATCGCTTCAAAGCCGTCGCGTGCCTCGACTACCCGAAAACCAGAGGCGTGCAGGGGGCGAGTCAGCGCCTGGCGACTGCTGCTGCTGTCGTCGGCCACCAAGATCACTCGCTCTTGCGGAGAGCGGATGCTGTGTTGGCGCTCCTCCTCTTCGACCGCCGCCAGTTCGCGCTCCAGTTCGCTCAAGGCCTGAGCCTCCACCTGATCGCCAAGCGACTCCGGCGGCTCTGCCGCTGCCGGTGGGGTGGGGCTAGGTGTCGGCGTTGGTGGGGCCGCCTCCAGGGCATCGCCCGCTGGCTGGAGCTGCTGCAACAGGCTGGCGGTATCCAAAAGCGAGGGGTCACGGTTTGCGCTGCTCTTGCTGTTGGTCTGAAAGTAGCCTTTTACCTCAGTAATTTGCCGAATGAGGGGCAGCGCCCCATTGCCCCATACCGAGGCGTACCCCAGACCGATAATCTCTCCCTCATGCAGCTTGATCTTTCCCCAGGCATCATCAGCGGTGGAGAAGAAGATAAAACCACTTTTTCGCTCTTGGCAGAGATTCTGCAATAGGGTTATAAGCTCTTGATAGCTCAGGTGTTGATACATGCGCCTACCGTTCCTGTAAAGCGGGCTGTTGAAGGCGGCATGATCCACGCCATGCCGCTCCTCTTTCCATCCTTGGTTCTGATGCGGGAAGTTACCATCCTCGGGCTATGCAACAAAGGCCGGCAGGGTAAAGGCGACACAGGTCTCTCCCGCGCTACTGGTCAGTGAGATCTCCCCCCCTTGCCGCTCGACCAACTCTTTGCACAGGAGCAGCCCCATGCCGGTACCGCTCTCCCCCTGGGTGCCGCGTCGTTTTCTCCCCTGATCGAGACGAAACAGATCGCTCTGCTCCGCCGCCTCGATCCCGATCCCGGTATCGATCACCTCGACGCGCCACACTCGCTCTGCGGAGTGGGCGCGGAGGGTGATTCCTCCCTTCTCAACATTGTAAGCAATGGCATTGCTGAGCAGGTGGTGCAGCACCCTGCCCAGCATTTCGCGATCCGCCACTACATGACTATCATGTGGAATCTCTAGGGTAACACCCAACTGCTTGCGCCGAAGCGGCTCGGCGAAGGGGGCGAGGGCATCCGCCGCCGCCGCTTCCAGATCAATCGCCACCGGACGAAAGGGCATCATCCCCTGCTGCAACTGGCTCCAGTCGGTCAGGCCACGGATCAGGCGATAGAGGTTGTCGGCGTTATGGAACGACAGCTTCAGATAGTCACGCCGCTCGCTATCGCTTAGGCGGTCATAATCGCTATCGACCATCGCCAGGACTCCACGCAGCGCGGCAAAGGGTTGCCGCAGCTCGTCGGCAATGATTGAGATGAAGCGATCCTTGCTGGCGCTCAGAGAGCGCAGCTCCAGCTCTTTGCGACGCAGCGCGACATGGGTCATCACCCGCGCCACCAGCTCCGCCGGACGAAAGGGCTTGGTGACATAGTCAATTCCCCCCGCCTCAAAGCCGCGTAAAATGTTGTCGTCATCGGTGAGTGCGGTTAGAAAGATCACCGGAAGGTCGCGGGTCTGAGGGGCGCGTTTCAGTCGGCTGCACACCTCAAAGCCATCCATTTTTGGCATAAGGATGTCGAGCAGCACCAGATCAAACTCCTGCTCCTGGGCGAGTCGCAGAGCCTCTTCACCACCGGTTGCGGAGCGGGTACGGCAGCCCCGATCCTGAAGGACACTCTCCGCGATGTAGAGATTTTCAGGAATGTCATCCACTAACAGAATAAAAGGGCTTTTATCACTCATCTCAATTTCTATATCCAACGGGTAGTGAAGTTGCAACGTGACAGCGGGAGTGGCCTCACCTTCTCCAGAGCGCCCCTCGTCGTTGCACGGAACCCAATAAAAATACAAGATCCTTACTGGTTCAGCATAGCGACGAATGGGTCACAGCGTCAAGATGAAGATTCCAAAGTTATCCCGCAAAGCAGATCTCTCCCCAGCGATAGCACCTAGAATCTAGCACCTAGAGCCTAGAGCCTAGCACCTAGAGCCTAGAGCCTAGAACCTAGAGCCTACCACCTCTCCCCCCGTTTGTAGTTGATTGAGTTGCAACTTCTGCAACAGCTCGCTATAGTATGCAAGTTAAGACCGCCTGCTAGCGCTGTGTCCAGTCGATAGTCATGGATGATGCGGTCGACGGCCTGCTTCAAGTGGGTAACACAAGTTTTGTACTACGGATTCGGGGAGCAACATGAGACAAAAGTATCTGATACTAGGGTTGGCAGCCAGCATCGCCTTGGCGGGGAGCAGCAGTGTGCTAGCACTCGCCGATACCACCAATATTGGTGATGCTTGGAAGGGATCAGCCATCGGCGAGGCGGGTGCCCAAGAGTTTGGGTTAGAGACCGCACTGGGATGGATCTACCCCTCGGTCGGGGCGACCGTAGTCTATGATGATAACACCTACAACTCGGAGGATAATAGGCAGTCGGCGACCAGCCTCTTTGTCACCCTGCCACGGCTGCACTTGGAGCTGGATGGAGATGCCGGGCAGTTGATCCGCCTGAGTGGACAACTGACCTACGATGCCGACTTTCTTAACTCCGGGTCGCGGGATCTCGGGGCGGCACTGGCCGCCGATGCCGTGGTTGCCCCGACCGAAAAGCTGGAGCTGAAGGCCGGTGCCGGCTGGGAGCAGAACTGGGAGAAGCGCGGCGAAGGGGTGGCCGAGGGGCCTGCCGCCGAGCTGTTTGACAAGAATATCCGCTATCAGGAGACCTCGCTGCGGGTTGGCGGTAGCTACGGGGCCGACGAGGAGCGCAGCCCCCGACTCAACTTTGACGCGGTACGTCGGGATCGCAGCTACAAAAACTTCCGTGAACTCAATCGTGGTCGCGACAGCGTCGTCGATCAGGTCGGGGTCTCGCTACTCTACTGGGTACAGCCCAATACCGCAATGACCGCCTCGGTACGCTTCTCGGAGTATGACTACACCGACAGCGACTACGACAGCACCCAGTGGCGCTATCTGCTTGGTGCCCAGTGGGATCTGACCTATCAGACTCAGGGCTATATCCAGCTCGGTCGCGGCGAAAAATACATGAAGAGTTCGAGGTTCGAGAACGCCGCAGACTACAACTGGGAGGTCGGTGTCCGCTGGCGTCCGCTGAACTACTCCAACTTCGTACTGTCTACCTCACGAGATTTCGTTGAAGAGGCCGGTTTCGGCTGGAGCGACAAGAGCGAGTACCGGGCAGCCTGGATTCATGAGTGGGATACCCATCTGCGTAGTGGCGTGATCTTTAATCTCGGCGATCAGAGCTACTCCAGCAGTATCCGCGAGGATGACTACTGGGATCTCGCGCTACGTCTACACTACGCCTTCCGCCCCTGGCTGAACTTTACCGGCTCCTACCAGTACAGTGATCGGGACAGCAATCTGGCGGGCTATAGCTACGACAAAAATGTCTATAGTCTCGGTTTTGAGATGTCTTTCTTCTGATTTAAGTGACTCGGAGGGTGGATCATTCTGATGGATAAAGTGGTATCCACTGTGGGTACCACCACAAAAACTGCTTGGAGTTCAGGTGTTATTCCCTAAGCGTTTATTTTCCTTTTCGATTTTGCTGCTGCTACTAGCGTTGTCGCCACTGGTCGCGAGTCAAGAGCGTGCAGAGGACTCCGACTCAATCGAAGGGATTTCTGGGGAGTTGCAGCAACTCCTCTCCTCGTTACCCGAGGGGGAAACGGCTGATCGCTCCTACCGCCTAGGGGCCGGGGATCAGATCGCTATTCGGGTCTTCGGCGAGCCGGATCTCACCATGACCGTCACCATTGGCGAGGCGGGAACCATCTCCTACCCCTTTCTGGGTACACTACAGGTACGCGGCAAGACCAGCGGTGAGTTAGAGCAGGAGATCACCACGCAGCTCATGAATGGCTATCTGGTGCGCCCAGAGGTTACCGTCCTCATTAGCCAATACCGAAAATATTTCATGGATGGATTTATTAACAGGCCGGGTGGTTACCAATACCAACCGGGACTCACGGTGCGCATGGCGGTGACCCTTGCGGGTGGCTTCAGCCCAAGAGCGGCAAGGGATAAGATCTATATCATCTCCAACAAATCTGCCGACTGGGAGCGGGGCGAGCGACGCCAGGATACCGAGGAGATTTCTACCATTCGGCGGCGTGTTGGCCTCGACGAGGCGGTCAACCCCGGCGATGTGATTGTCATCGAGCGCAGCTTTTTCTAACGACAGGAGCTGCGTCGTATCCGCACTCTGCCCTGCACCTCTCCTCATACCCCATAGACGGCACCTCCAGCAGGTGGTATGTTAGCGATATCGGGGGGGTGTCAGGCCAATCGGGGGAGACGTGGGTATGAGAAAAGGGTTGT
>SLIM01000307.1 GCA_007135625.1 Gammaproteobacteria bacterium | reverse complement strand
GCGGATCGCTTGCGTCAGGGGATCGCCCACGCACGTCGCCGTCAGCAGCGGTTGGCGGTGGCCTATATCGACCTGGACGGTTTTAAGGAGATTAACGATCAGTACGGCCATGCGGTGGGGGATCAACTGCTGATTGCGCTGGCCGAGCGCTTTCGGATGGCGCTGCGCGAAGGGGATACGGTGGCGCGGCTAGGGGGAGACGAGTTTGTGGCGGTGCTGCTTGATCTGCCGGAGCAGGCCGCTGCCGGGCTGCTGTGTGAGCGGCTGCTGCTGGCTGCCGAGGAGACCCTGTTTATCGGCGGGATGGGGCTGAGTGTCTCCGCCAGCATCGGGGTGACGCTCTATCCGCAATCCGAAGAGTGTGATGCCGACCAGTTGCTGCGCCAGGCCGATCAGGCGATGTATCAGGCCAAGTTAAGTGGTAAGGGGCGCTTCCACTGGTTTGATGCCGAGAAGGATCGCGCCGTGCGCGGCCAGCAGCAGAGTCTGGAGCGGGTGGCCCAGGCGCTGCGTGCAGGGGAGTTTCAACTCTACTATCAACCCAAGGTCAATATGCGCAGTGGGCGGTTGGTCGGGGTGGAGGCGCTACTGCGCTGGCAACACCCGGAGCATGGGCTGCTGGTACCGGCGCAGTTTCTGCCTGCGGTACTCGATTCGCCGCTCATTCTGGAGCTGGGGGAGTGGGTGCTAGCGAGCGCGGTGGCACAGTTGGAGCGCTGGCACCAGCAGGGGTTGCCGATTGCGCTGAGTGTCAATGTCGCAGCTCGACAGTTGCAGCAGCAGAACTTTGTCGAGCACTTGCGCACCCTGCTGGCGGCCCATCCGGGGGTGGCGAGTCGGTTTCTGGAGCTGGAGATTCTGGAGAGTAGCGCCCTGGAGGATATCGCCCAAACCTCCCGCGTGATGCGGGAGTGTGGGGAGCTGGGGGTGCGCTTTGCACTCGACGATTTTGGTACCGGCTACTCCTCGCTCACCTACCTGAAGCGGCTGCCGACGGCGACGCTAAAGATCGACTACAGTTTTGTGCGGGATATGCTCAATGATCCCGAAGATCTGGCGATTCTTAATGGCATTTTAGGATTGGCAAAAACTTTTCGTCGGGAGGTGGTCGCCGAGGGAGTGGAGAGCCCGGAGCAGGGGGAGCTGCTGCTGCAACTGGGGTGTGAGTTGGGGCAGGGGTATGGCATCGCCCCGCCGATGGAGGCCCATGCGGTAGCGAGTTGGCACCTCTGGTGGCGACCCGATCCGCGCTGGATCGGCCTGCCACCGCTGCCGCGTGAGGAGCAGCCGCTGCTGTTTGCGGCGGTGGAGCATCGCGCCTGGGTGCGTCAGGTGAGCGGCTATCTACACGGGGCGCAGCTCGTCCCGCCCCCGCTCGATCAGGAGCAGTGCCGTTTTGGCCACTGGCTACACGGTGACGCGGCGGGCCGCTATGGCAAGCTGCCGGGGTACGCCCAAGTGGTGGAGCGGCATCAACAGATTCATCAGTTGGCAACGGAGCTAATCGAATGGCGCAACAACGGGCGGCTGCGCGAAGCGTTGGAGTCGTTAGAACGTCTCTACATCTTACGCGACGAACTGCTGGGTGATCTGCGCAAGCTGATAGGAGAGGGATAGTTGTTGGTTCATGGATAGCGCTAAAAAAGTATGCAGTGGATTTATCAAAAGTGGCGGCAAGGCCGGGCGAAACTGCCGGTATTGTTGAGTATGCTGTTAATTGTCGCAGGGTTTAGTGGACTGCTCATGCAGTCGGAGGGGCCACTGGCGGGGCTGGAGTGGCGGGCCTATGATGCCTGGCAGCGGCTGCATGGAGAGCTGCCGGGTTCCGAGCAGGTGGTGATTGTAACGATTGATGAGCAGAGCCTGGTAGAGCTGGGACACTGGCCGTGGGATCGCCGTCGGCTGGCGCAGGTGGTGGAGCGGTTGAGCGCAGCGGGGGCTAGGCTGATTCTGTTTGATATTCTCTTCCCCGAAGCGACCCCTGGTGACCAGGAGTTTGCGACCGCGATTGCAGAATCGGGACGAGTGATCTTGCCATTGGCCTTCCACTTTGATCGAAAAAGCGAGCCGCTGTGGGAGCCGGCCCTCTTGAACGCGGCTTATTGGCGAATTGAGCGCAGCGAGTACTTTGCGCAGGCGGCACCCATTACCGCTTCGGGACTGCTGCCGCCAACCCTTACTCTGCTGGAAGCGGCGCTCTCGCTCGGCAGTGTGCAGATCTTTCCCGATCAGGATGGGGTATTGCGCTGGGAGCCGCTGGTAATTGGCTACGAGACCGAACTCTACCCCTCCGCCGCACTAATCGGCGCGGCCCGCTATTTGGGCTACTCAATGGACGATGTCGTGCTGGTAGCCGGCGAGGGGGTGCGACTTGGGGAGCAGCGCTTCCTGCCGACCGACCCTTGGGGGCGAACCCTGATCCCCTACTACGGCGGCAACCGTACCTTTACCTATTTGAGTGTGGCCGATCTGCTCGCCGGGCGGCTCGATCCGGCGCTGCTGGAGGGGCGGCTGGTGCTGGTGGGGGCGACCGCATTGGGGCTGTACGATCTGGTGGTAACTCCCCATAGCGCAGCGCTACCGGGAGTAGAGAAGCACGCCACAATGATTAGCGCGATTCTGGAGGGGCGTACCCGTGAGCCGCTCCCCGATGCGCTGAATCTGCTGCTGTTGCTGCTAGTTGGATTGCTCTATACACTCACTGCGCTGCTGCTGCGTGCGCGAGGAGCCTTTATCAGTGGTCTGCTGCTCATGGGAATGGTCGGAGTAATCGGCTATGTGGGGCTGCTCTATGGAGTGGCGATTCAGACGGTTCACACCCTAGCGATGTTGCTGACCGCCTTTGTGGTGGTGACCACAGTGAAATATCTACTGGAAGAGCGGCAGGCCGGGGCGATTCGCTCGCTCTTCTCTAGCTACGTCACCGCACGGGTGGTCGAGGCACTGATTCGTGACCCGAGTAGCGCCAAACTGGGCGGCTCGCGCAAACAGGTGACGGTACTGTTTAGTGATATTCGCGGCTTTACCGCTTTTTCCGAGCGTCACTCCCCAGAGGAGGTGGTGACCCGTCTGAATGAGTATCTGGAAGAGATGACCGATGCGGTCTTTCACTTTGAGGGGACGCTCGATAAGTATATTGGCGATGCGATTATGGCCTTTTGGGGAGCGCCGCTGGCACAGGCCAACCAAGCCGAGTTGGCGGTGGAGTGCGGGCTGATGATGTTGCAGCGGCTGGAGCAGCTCAATCGGCGTTGGCAACATGCACGGGTACCGATACCGCCGCTAGAGATCGGAATCGGGATTAACAGTGGCGAGGTACTCGTCGGCAATATCGGGGCGGAGGGGAAGAAAATGGAGTATACCGTAATCGGCGATCCGGTCAATCTCGCATCACGCACGGAAGGATTAAACAAAGAGTTTGGCTGCCGCCTGCTGATTACCCACTACACCCTGGAGCAGCTCCCCCCTGAACGGCTGGCCAACTACCAAGTTACCGAGTATGGGGAGGTAGCGGTAAAGGGGCGGGAGCATTTAGTCCGTTTTTATGGAATTGAACGACGTGAACGAGAAGAACATGAGCCGGAGCTTTGGTAGCGTTGCACAGTGGTTGGACTATCTGGAGGGGCTGCACCCCGCCACCATTGCCCTAGGGCTGGAGCGGGTGCGAGAGGTGTGGCAGCGGTTGCGCCTGCCCCCCTCCGAGGCACGCATTATCACCGTTGGCGGGACTAACGGCAAAGGCTCCAGTGTCGCGATGCTGGAGGCGATTCTAACGGCGGCGGGGTATCGGGTGGGGAGCTACACCTCGCCCCATCTGCTGCGTTTTCATGAGCGCATTCGGCTGCAACAGCAGCAGGTGACGGATCAGCCACTGCTAACGGCGCTGGAGGCGGTAGAGCGGGCGCGTGGCACCACCCCATTGACCTATTTTGAGTTCACCACGCTGGCGGCACTCTGGATTTTTCACCAGCAGCAGGTTGCGGTAATGCTCCTGGAGGTGGGGCTGGGAGGGCGGCTCGATGCGGTGAATCTGCTGGATCCCGATGCCGCGCTCCTCACCTCCATCGGCCTGGATCATACCGAGTGGTTAGGCGAGACTCGTGATGCCATTGCCATTGAGAAAGCGGGGATCTACCGTCCCGGTCGGGTGGCCCTCTACAGCGGGGAGGATCCCCCGCCGGCGCTCTTTGCGGAGGCGGAGCGGCGAGGCGTTACGCTCGGTTGTGCCGGGCGGGATTACTGGGTGGAGTCCGGGCCGGAGGGGTGGTCTCTCCATCTGGCGGGGGAGCCGTCCTCCGCGTGGGAGGGGGCGCGGTTTCCGCTGCCGGCGCTCCTTGGTCGCTTTCAACTGGCCAATGCAGCGGGGGTGGTGATGCTGCTGTATGCACTGCGGGCGCTGCTGCCGGTGCCGGTCGCGGCGATTCGTCAGGGTCTGGTGCAGGTGCGGCTGGCGGGGCGCTTTCAGTACCTCGCCGGGCAGCCCGCTTGGCTGCTCGATGTGGCGCACAATGCCGAGTCTGCACAGAGTTTGGTGGCCAACCTGGTGGCCACCGGCGGGGTGAAGCGGGTGGTCTTTTCGATGCTGCGTGATAAACCGGTAGCTGAGGTGGTCGCGCTGCTCGCGCCCCATCTGGAGCAGTGGTATCTCGCCCCGCTGGAGGGGGCGCGGGGGCTGGAGTTGGCGGAGTTGGAGCGGCTAGTCCGGGGGCAGGCGAGGGGGAAGGTGTGCGGATTTACACGTTTGGAGCTGGCTTTTGCGGCGGCGGCTCGCGAGGCCGATCCGCAGGAGCGGGTGTTGGTGTGTGGCTCCTTCCACACCGTTGCGGCCGCGATGGCGTGGCTGGGATGTGAGAATCAGGTTTGATTTTTTCCCAACAATAGCTATTATTGGAAGCCACAATAATTACGCCCTACAATACTTTTAAGGAGAAGTGGTGAAGTCTTCCAAGTCTATCGCCTCGGCACCGCCGACCTATCACAAGCAGAATCAGTTGAAACAGTTGCGGGCCTTCTGTCACGCCGCCCAGACCCAGAGCGTGAGCGCGGCTGCCGAGCGGCTGTTGCTTAGCCAACCGACCGTTTCGTTACAGATTCAGGCGTTGGAACGGGAGTTTGGAGTCACCCTGTTTGAGCGGCGTGGGCCACGCATTCGTCTTACCCCGGAGGGGGAGATTCTCTACCGTCTGGCCGAGCCGCAGGTGGCGGCGCTGGATGGGCTGTATGAGGCGTTTATCGCGCAGTGCGGGAACTTGGAGTCGGGGGAGCTGAACCTGGCAGCGGGGGAGTCCACGATTCTCTATATGTTGCCCAAGTATATTAAGGAGTTTAATCAGCGCTACCCCAAGATTCGGCTAAAACTGCACAATGTGACCGGGCGTGACGGGATGGCGATGTTGCGTGCTGATGGGGTCGATTTTGCCATTGGCTCGATGCTGGAGATCCCTGACGATATCCTCTACTATCCGGTGGTCGGCCATAAAACGGTGTTGATCACTCCGCTGGAGCATCCGTTGACTCGTCTGCAGCAGGTCACTCCGCAGGATATTAGCCCACATGGGCTGATTTTGCCGCCGCGCCACCTGAGTACCTGGCGGATGGTCGATCTGGTCTTTAAGCAGCACCACGCTAGCTATCATGTCACTCTGGAGGCGGGGGGGTGGGAGGTGATCAAAACCTATGTCGAGCTGGGTATGGGGATTTCAATTGTGATCGATCTCTGCCTCACCGGCAAGGAGCGGGTTGCCTGTATTCCGCTGGATGCGTATTTTCCTGATCGCTCTTATGGCATCGTCTTGCGGCGGGGTAAGTTTCTCTCCCCGCAGGCAAAGCGTTTTCTGGAGGTGGTGGAGCCGGGGTTGCAGTTGGAGAGTGACGGCTAGAGTGAGGGGGCGTTATGGGTTGTGGATCACGCAAAAATAAGGGCATCTTTGTCTCTTTGTCTTGCAAAAAGCTCTTTGACGATTTATCATGTAGACTGCTTTTTCCCTTTGCAAGTCATGGCCTTGACTGCGAGGGTTTCCCCCGCATACGCGGGGATAGGCCCCAAGAGCAAGGCCAATCGATTCACCAAACCCTGTTTCCCCCGCATACGCGGGGATAGGCCCTTCGGGGTGATTCGGGACTTTCCGGCCCTCTCGTTTCCCCCGCACACGCGGGGATAGACCCACGCCCACATGTGCTACGCCCTGCTCGTCCGTGTTTCCCCCGCACACGCGGGGATAGGCCCCGGCAGCACCTATGCAAAGGTAAAAGGTAACCGTTCACCCCCCCCAGTTCAAACCCCAAAAACAAGGCTTGTAGAGCCAAGCACAATCCGTTAGTCTAACGGAAACCTCATACCGGCCTTGATCATCGTTCCGGCCAAAACCGCATAATTTGAGTGACATAATCCCGCATTAGGAGATGTGTCTTTAGCGAGACTCACGGGTGCCACAAAGGCTTGGCAAAGCCCTCTCGTTTTCATATTCTTGGAAGTTGAAAACCAAACCAAGACATGAAAAACATGAGGGCCTACCATGGAAGAGTATACCCAATTCACAGAGTTTTCGCCAGCTCCGGATGAGCCAGCTCGCACGCGCATGGAGCGAGCCACCTTGCGCGCACGCGCCCAAGCTCTGATCGATCTGGGTTATACGCAGCGAGGGGCGGCTCTGCACCTCGGCATTCCGCACAGCACACTGCAAGATTGG
>SLIM01000247.1 GCA_007135625.1 Gammaproteobacteria bacterium | reverse complement strand
TCCAACGGAGTGGCTATCGGCTGCTACTACGGCCCGCTTGATACATCCTGCCCGTTCAAACTCCAGCAGTAGCCGCCGTTGGTCGCAACATTGGGTATCATAACGGACAATTACGCTGCCCGTTTTCTGACTGACAGAGACCTCTTCGACCCCGTCAAGGGTCAGTAACTCGTCGGCTAACGCCTTTACTCGCTGCGCATTACAGCGCAGTGAACGGGACTTGACACGCAGGCGACCGGGTACATGATGGATGTAGTAACTCACGCTATGCTCCTGTATGTACAGTTTACTGGAAAATTGGGCAGGAAATCTGCGATTGATGATCGTTATCAATTTTAACGCTTCTTGCGACCGTTGCAAAGACTTTTTTACGCTACATTACTCTACGACCACTCGCTGCCCTCCAGGAAGGAGTAGACCTCTTGGACTAGAAAGGCTTGTAGTAGCGCAAGGAGTTTATTGCAATAGTTGACATAGAGTGGGTTTTCCTCGCAAAAAGAGATACATTAAATAGCCGGTACGCTTCTCATCTTCCAGACCTATAACACCGACTACGTATCACGCATAAAAACCCTTTTATTTTCAAATACCTCCACCGAAAATCCCCGTCCTTTGCTGCGCAGATTGCGCTTAAGAATCAAGTCAAATAGAATGGGATTGTGGCGGCGAATCTCGGCTAGGGGCATAACCGCCTCACCATCAAGCAGCCCGGCACGCGCCAGCAGCGGTAGCGACGTGAGGGGCAGAATACCGGGAAGTGGGTAGTCCGAGCCGAAGAGCAGGCGCGGGTGCCACGCCTCGCGCTCCAGCAGCTCGGCGATTACGTCGGTGGGGCGGTTACGCAGGGTGATGGCGGAGAGGTCACCATAGAGCAGGCCGTGGTAGTCGGGGTTCTCCATCATCCGCCGAAAGAGCGTAAAACTGCTCACTTCGGGGCCATCTTTGCCCTCATCAAGGTCGATATGGCTTCCCAACGTGGCGCAGTGGGCCATAATCACCACCACCCCGCGCTCCAAAGCGCGGCGCAGCAGCAGCGGGTTGCCCAAGGCCTGGGCGGCAGCCCCCTCCACTGCATGCTCTTCGCCGGTGTGGGTAAGCAGCGGCAGGCGCAGGCGGGCGAGTTCGTCATAAAAAGGGTCACAACGGGGGGAGGAGGGGTCCATTCCCATCGCAGGGGGAAGCCATTTGACCGCTCGCGCCCCAGCGGCTGCGGCGCTGCGCAGTGCGGTTACTGCATCCTCGCGGTAGGGGTGGATGGAGCAGGCCCACTCCATCCGCTGCGGATACAGCGCGGCGACACGCTGGGTATAGTCGTTGGGGACGTAGATCGAGGTAAAGTTGCGCAGCGGGGTGCCGTCGGCGCGATAGCTCCGGTCGAAGGCGAGAAGCAGAAGCTTAACGCCCTCAGGGAGTGCGTCCATCAAGTTGCGCAGACGGGTGATATAGGCGCGGTCTACGCTCGTTTCATTCACCTCGTGGACACAGCCGGCGTTCATGTAGAGCAGCCGCTGGGTATATTGTCGCATATAGATCGGGTTGAAGAGCTGTGAGGAGAGTTCAATGCCGCTATCGCCATCTCCGGTACCAACGAGGTGAACATGGGCATCCCAAAGCTGTTGCGGATCAAGTCCCTCAAAGGCGCTGGTGACCAATGGATGTTCAACCAGGTGCTGGGGTAGCGCCATCTCGCAGGGGTTGAGCAGGCGCGGCTCGCTGATCAGTGGAGTTTTGCAAGCGCTCAGTAGGGCACCGCTGCTGGCAACTCCAAAGCGTAAAAAGTTTCTTCGGGTAAGGGTGTACAACGCTTTTTCCTTCTCTATTAGCCAAAACAACCGTTTTGACAACGATTCGGCGCGGTTTGTTGGGGACACGAAGAGCCGCTCCGAAGAAATTTTCCGTGCAGGTCGGTCATGCTGCTCTTGCTGGTCGCGCCCAAAGGCACTCCTACTCAACTGCTTGTTGCATAGCGGTTCTCCCCAAACAAATCAATCCCCAAGAAGCCGCTGCTGAATAGCCGTAATGCGAACAAACTCGCTGCTGTTTTCCGGTGTGGCGCTGAGGGCCAGAGTAATCGCGTGCGGGGTGAGGGGGGTATGGTCAGCGATCCACTGGTAGCGCTGCTCCGGGGTGAGGCGGTTGAGTTGGGGGTGGTGGCGGCACCAGTGCTGCTCCAGGCTCTGCTGAGTGTGGCGGGTGAGGGTGGCACCTCGATCAATCGCCCAGTGGTGGGCAACGGCGGCGCGATAGTGCTCAAGGAGGTTGCGGCGGGCGCGTTCCGGTGGAGGAATGGGAGGGCCGCTGTAGCGGGTGAGATAGAGCAGCCAGAGCAGAAGGGTAACGCTGGCGGCGAGGGTGAGGTGGGGAAGGTGGAGCCAGATCAGTCGCCAGAGTGGGGGCATATCGCTGCCGTAGAGCAGCCATACCGGTTGCTGCTCGGCGACCAGGTGGGCGAGCAGAAGGGCGTGGGCGTGGTCGCCAATCGCCTCGTTGTGGAGCCAGGCGTTATCGCTGAGCAGAATAAAGGTACCGCTGCCGTAGCCGAGGGCGAGAAGGTGCGCCCCCTGTTCGCTGCTCATTTGCCACAGTGGATGGTGGGTGGTGTGCAGGGTGGTGGCGGGGTCGAAGCGGACACTGGGCGGGTCTGGGTCGGCGCTGCGGTGGGGTAGAGGGAGGAGTGCCGGGGGGCATTCGAGGGTTGGGGGGCAGGGATGCTTGCGCCGCTGCACACCGAGCTCTTCGAGCAGCGAGGGGGTGTCGGTTGCGCTGTGGTCGGCGGGCGGGGCGGGGAGAATGACCTGCCCTCCGGCGTGGACCCAGTCGAGCAGTTGTTGCTGGTGGTGGGGCTGCAAGGGTCGTCCGATGCGCTCAATAACCAAGGTGCCGGGGGCGGCGGGGAGACGGGTGAGGCGTTCGCGTCCGGGATGGCTGCTGGCGGGAATCGAGAGCGCGGTGAGAAAGCGTTCGGCGGCCAGCAGTGGGTTGCGGCGGGCGCTGGGGGAGAGGTCACTGCGGGTTTCGTGGTAGCGGCGTTCGTAGTTGTCAAAAAACCAGTGGACGCTGAGGCCGAGGAGCAGAAGGACGAGCAGGGCGACTCCGCCGATCACCAGTCGCCAGTGGCGAAAGTTTTTGGGGGGGGAGCGGCGTGAGGTCATGGTTGCTCCTGCGAGGAGAGTTGCTGCGGTAGCAGCGACCAGGGAGTGCCGTAGTGCTGCTGCCAACCGTTGCAGAGAGTGCGCAGCTCCTCCGGGTGGGGGGTGAGGTGGCCCCAAGCGAGGCGAATCCATGCGTGGGTGAGGCGTTGAAAGAGTGCTGCTTCGGCTTCCGGGCGGCACTGCTGAACCTGCAGGAGCGACTCGTTTTCGGTGGCGCTGGCGGGGATGTCGAGCTGGTAGTGGTGGAGCAGCAGGGTGAGGGCGGCGCGATAGAGCAGGCTGAGGGCGGCGCGGTGGTGGCCGTCGTCGAGCAGCCGTAGCGCCTCTTGGGCGGGGTCGTCGGGAAGCGTGGCGGGGGTGAGATCGAGGCCGAAGAGCTGGCTGGGCGGGGCGGCACGCTGGCGCTGGCGCTGCGGGAGGATACGTTGTAGCCACTCGCGGTTGCGGTAGATCCAGTAGCCGAGCAGGGCGAGGGCGAGGCCAGCGGCGAGCCAGAAGAGCAGTTCGGCGAGGGTGGCGACCGCCTTGAAGGCGGCGGCGAGGTTGTCGAAGAGCGGTTTGAGCAGGCGGGCGAAGGGTCCCGGTTCGCGCTGCTGCTGCTCGCCAACGTAGTGCCAGTACCCCTCCTGCTGGAGGCTGCCGAAGTCGTCGCTGGCGAGTACCTGCTGAATGGTCTCTTGGGCCTGCTCGGGGGAGGGATAGGCCGCTGCCGGGGGGGCGTTGCCTAGCAGCAGCGGGAGCAGCAGCAGCGGCAGCAGGCGCATAGGGGCGCTGCGCGGCGTTGCGGGCTGGTGGCGGGCGGCGATGCGGCGGAAGTGGAGTTCAATATCCCACCCCTCCAGTTCGGTGCGGCGGGTGAGGTAGAGGGAGAAGCCAGCGGCGACGTAGAAGGGGGCGATAATGGACATGGCGATCAGGTAGGCGACCTCTTGCAGCGTCTGTTCGATCCGGCCATCCCCAAACAGCAGTTGGTCCCAGCTTATCCATTGAATCTCTTCAGGAATCAGGGTGAGAAGCAGCAGGAGCAGAGAGAACATTAAAATGCTCTCCAGGTGGTAGCCGACGACGGTGAGCCAGCCGCCCCCTTTGGAGTGGCGGCCCAGGATGCGCATACGGGCCTTGCGCTGGCGACCGGTTAGCCCCTCCAGCAGAGGCACCGGAAGGTGAAAGGAGCGGTTGAGATTGAACCGGTTCCAAGTGAGGTTGGCAAACAGGCGGGGGGCGATAATGCGCGGCCAGCGGTTGAACACCTCGCGCAGGGGGGGCGGCTGGTCAAAAAGGGCGCGGCTGATCCAGTAGGTGAGGGGCGGTTCGTAGAGCGGTTTGCACCACCAAATCATCAGAAAAATCAGCAGGGTGGAGTCGCCGAATAGCAAGGCTGCCAGCAGGTAAATCGGTAGCGCGGCGCACCACCAGAGCAGGTAGAGCGGAAGAAACCAGTGGCGGGCCATCGCAAAGCCGAGGTCAATCGCCTCCCAGGCGCTGCGTGGGCGGATGGCGACGCGCATCTGTTCCAGTTTCATCGGCTACGTCCTCCCAGGGTGAGGTGGGCGATGACGGTGATCCAGAGCAGTGCGGCGACGCTATATTTGATCGCGGGGGGGAGCTGTAACGAAGACCAGAAGGCCTCAATGAAAGCGGCAATGGTGAGCAAGATGGCGGCACCGATCACCAGTTTGAGGGCGATGCGGGCGCGGCGCTTGAGCGCTTCGCTGCGGCGGTAGCGTCCGGGAGCGAGGATCGCGTGGCCAAGCAGCAGCCCGGCGGCACCGCAAATGACGATGGCGGTTAGTTCAAAGGAGCCGTGGCCAGCAACGAAGGTCCAGAAGGTGTCGTGGTAGCCGAGCTGGCTGAGGTGGCCGGCGACACCGCCGATGACCAGGCCGTTGTAGATCAGAAAGAAGAGGGTGCCGAGGCCGAGCAGGATGCCGCCCGCAAAGGTGCGAAACCCTATGCTAATGTTGTTTTTAATGTAGAAGCCGAACATCATAAAGTTGCTTTCGGAGCCGCGATGGATCGATCGGTCGTCCCGCTGTTGCGGGTTGTACATCGCTTCGATTTCGGCGACATTGCCATCTTCCATGATGCTGTAGATCATCTCGGGGTTGTGGTAGCTCAAGACTCCTAGGGCCAGGGCGGGAATCAAAAAGAGCGCCAGGGCGAGCCAGAAGTAGCCGTGGTGGCGGCGCAGGGTGGCGGGGAAGTCGGCAATGAAAAAATGGAGCAGATTCCAGGGGTTGCCATTATTGTGAATCTGGTAAAAACGGCGGTGGCTGCGGGTGACCAGGTCGTGCAGTTCGGCGATGAGGGCCGGGCTGTAGCGGCGACTGCGGGCGAGGGCGTAGTGGTTGCACAGGTCGCGGTAGAGTTCCGGCAGGCGGGCCTGTTCGCTACTGCTGAGGCGGCGGCGAAAGCGTGGGCGCTCCAGTTCGTCGAGCAGGTGGTGCAACGCCTGCCACGCCTCGCGGTGGCGCTGCTCAAAATCCTGTTGGCGCACTACTGCCGCCCTCCCGCCAGCCAGTTGGCGTAGCCTAGGAGCCGGGTCACTCCCGCCTCGCCGCTAGCCCCGCTCACTTCGCGCAAGAGATTGGCCAGCTCCTCGCTGCGCGGTTGCGAGAGGCGGGTGGAGCGCTCGCCAAAGTCGAGCAGGATCTGCTGGTCATCCACTCCCAGACCGGGGGGTGGGGGGATTGGCTCGGCGGGTGGGGGCGATAGCCGGGTACTCGGCAGTTCACGGTAGACCACCAAGGTTCCGGCGGCGAGGTCGCCGAGCCGCTTAAAGTCGCGGTTAGCCAGCATGGTGAGCAGTCCGAAGCTGTAGAACAGGGGGAGAAAGTCCACCGCTCGCAGTAGGTTGCGCAGCAGCGAAGCAGACCAGCCGATGGGGGTGCCGTTGTCGTGGATCACTTGCAGGCCGAGGAGCTGTTTGCCGGGGGTTCTGCCACGGTAGACTTCGAACAGCACCGGATAGAACCACTCCACTAAAAAGAGCAAAATCAGGGTGAGACCTAGGCCGATGCCGCCGAAGCTGAGAAATAGGGTTGCCGCAGCAAGGTAGAGCAGCAGCCGAATTGCGCTGTCGATCATCCAGGCGAGCGCGCGTGGTACCGGGCCGACGGTGCGCAGCTCCAGCTCGATCCCCTCCGGGGTTTCATAGCGGCGCACGGTGTCGAGCAGCCCCTCCTCCGGCAGGGGCGGCGTGTGGAGGGCGGTTTCAGCGGCCAAAGTCGGTGGGGCCGTAGAAGATGTCGCGGTAGGAGACATACATACTGGCGAATAGCACCGGGACGAAGATCAGCAGTCCAAGCAGCATGGGAATGATCGCGACGATCCCCAGCAACATCAGAATCACTCCGTAGAGCAGGAAGGGGAGGATGTTTTTCAGGCAGCCCTGGAAGCTGGTGCGCATTGCCGCAAATGCCGAGAGGCCGTTAATCGCTACCAGCGCCGGGGCGAACCAGTAGGCCATCACCAGCGGGATGAAGAAGAGCGCCATGACCAACACCATAAGAATGACCGTAAAACCGAGTGACTCCAGGTCGGCTTCGCTCTGCATGCCTTCCATTCC
>SLIM01000256.1 GCA_007135625.1 Gammaproteobacteria bacterium | reverse complement strand
GCACTCTGCCCTGC
Source organism: Gammaproteobacteria bacterium (assembly GCA_007135625.1). Taxonomy (GTDB): domain Bacteria; phylum Pseudomonadota; class Gammaproteobacteria; order Chromatiales; family Chromatiaceae; genus SLIM01. The sequence goes on along the minus strand of SLIM01000256.1, from coordinate 22,008 downwards.
ACCTCTCCTCATACCCCATAGACGGCACCTCCAGCAGGTGGTATGTTAGCGATATCGGGGGGGTGTCAGGCCAATCGGGGGAGACGTGGGTATGAGAAAAGGGTTGTGGTGCAGCGGTGGAGTGCTGCTTTTGGGTTGGTTCGCGGTGGGGGGATTTGCTGCGGCGGCGGATCACGAAAATCGCTGTCGGGTGGTGGTGCAGATTGAGTGCGTGGAGGGCTGTATCCTGCACGACCTCGCCTGCCTCAACGGCTGCGACGACCGCGAAGAGCTAGCGGATGAGAGGAGTGGGCCGGGGCGCTGTATTCGCCACTGCCACCTCCAGTTCGACGATTGCCACCTAGCTTGCCGCGCGCTGCTCAAAACCCCAAATCAGCAGCCAACAAAGGCTGAGTAAAGAGGTCACGCAGAGCCTCGCGGTGAGACTGACGACAAAGCCGACGCGCACCCTCCGCGCAGCGCTATGCCACGCCGCTGTTGGCACTCCGGCAGGTGGCTGCAGGGCCAGCAGCAGCCCCGAGCGCTTGCACGCAGGCACCGCTCGGAACCGCGTCTTAGGAGTGCGAACTCTCCTGCAGCAAAGGGGACTCCGCCTGCCCGGTGACCGACCAGAGCCGCTCCAGTTGGTAGTAGTCACGCACCTTGGTGAGCATCACATGCAGCACCACCCCGTTGAGATCGACCAGCGCCCACTCCCCTTCACGCAGCCCCTCACTGCCCAGCGGTGGATTATCCGCCAACTTGGCCTGAAAAGCGACCGCCTCGGCCAGCGAGCGAACATGGCGATCTGAGGTACCGCTGGCAATAATCATAATATCTGTGATGCTGGTCTTTCCGCGTACATCCAGCACCTTAACATCCTGCGCCTTCATCTCCTCCAAGGTCTGCAAGACCAGGTCACGTAGAGCTTCCGATTCCATAATTACCTTTTTTATCTGCGTTTAGCGTCAGGGCAACGCCCTGTCGAACGGGGTGTGAAACCCCCATTCTATCGCAAAAGAGAGACGACAGGTTTTCCAAATTACGAAAAGGTCGGCATAATAGAGCGACTGAATCGCCAACCCATGACAGAGCCACCAACCTTATGAGCAAGAAATCACCTGATGCATTCAAAAAAATCAGCCAGTTACCCAATGAGACACTGGCCAACCTAGCCCGCTTAGGGGTGGAAAGCAAGGATATAAAAAGGGATTTTGGCCACTACTTCAACCACACCCTGGGCAGAAGCCCCTCCTCCGATGTCGCCCACTACTACTACACCGCGCTGGTCATGGCGGTGCGCGACCGCCTGATGGAGCGCTGGCGCACCACCCAACTAACCTACGACGAGCGCGACTGCAAACGCGCTCACTACCTGTCGTTGGAGTTTCTGATTGGACGCTCGCTCTCCAATAGCATGTTCAATCTTGGAATTACCGCAGCGGCGGAAGATGCGCTCCACCAATTCGGGCTGAAGCTGGAGGAGCTGGAGCAGGCCGAACCCGATGCCGGACTCGGCAACGGCGGACTGGGACGGCTCGCCGCCTGCTTTCTCGACAGTTGCGCCACCCTCGGACTACCGGTGCGCGGCTACGGCCTGCGTTACGAATACGGCATGTTTCGCCAAGTGATTGAAGAGGGGAGACAGGTTGAGGAGCCAGACCACTGGCTCATCAACGGCCACCCCTGGGAGCTAGAGCGCCCGGAATACACCGTACGCATCAAGTTTCGCGGCCACACCCGAGCCTGCGACCAGAGCGAACCGCTGCGCCGCGAATGGCGCGACACCGAAGATGTACTCGCCGTCCCCTACGACATCCTGATCCCCGGCTACGGTGGCGAGACCGTCAACACCCTCCGCCTCTGGAAGGCCGAAGCGACCGAAGAGCTGAACCTCGGCGGCTTCAACCAGGGCAGCTACACCGAAGCGGTACAGGCAAAGAATGATGCCGAAAACATCACCATGGTTCTCTACCCCAACGACGAAAGCGAAAATGGCAAAGAGCTGCGCCTGCGCCAGCAGTACCTGCTCGCCTCGGCCACCCTGCAAGATGTCATTCGGCACTGGAAAGCGGCACACAAAGAGGGATTTGACGGCTTTGACGAATTCGCCGAAAAGAACTGCTTCCAGCTCAACGACACCCACCCCAGCATCGCCGTTGCCGAGCTGATGCGGCTGCTGGTGGATGAGCACGACCTCGGCTGGAGCGAGGCTTGGGCGATCACCACCCAAACTATGGCCTACACCAACCACACCCTGCTCCCGGAGGCGCTGGAGAAGTGGTCGGTCGATCTCCTCGGGCGGCTGCTGCCGCGCCTGCTGGAGATCATCTACGAGATCAACCATTTCTTTTTGGAGCGGGTCAAAATGCGCTGGCCAGGGGATACCGAACGCTTGGCGCGAATGTCGATTATCGAAGAGGGTGGTGGCGACAAATGGCTACGCATGGCCCACCTCGCCATCGTCGGTAGCTACTCGGTCAACGGAGTCGCCGAACTCCACTCGAAACTGCTGCAAGCCTCCCTGTTCCACGACTTTGCAGAGCTTTGGCCCGACAAATTCAATAACAAAACCAACGGAGTCACCCAGCGGCGCTGGCTGGCGATGTGCAACCCCGAACTGCGCACCCTACTGAATGAGACCATCGGCGAAGGCTGGATCACCGACCTGGAGCAACTGCGCAAACTCACTGACTATGCCGAAAAACCCGCTTTTCGTCGCCAGTGGCAAGCGATTAAACAGGCCAACAAACAGCGGCTAGCGGAGCTGGTGATGGCAAAGAGCGGAGTCCAGTTCAACCCCGAGGCGATGTTTGATGTACAGGTCAAGCGCATCCACGAATATAAGCGGCAACTGCTCAACGTCCTGCACGTCATTCACCTGTACAACCGCATTCGTTGCGGAGATACCGAAAACTGGACTCCGCGCTGCGTGCTAATTGGCGGCAAGGCGGCCCCCGGATACCGTCGCGCCAAGCGCATCATTCAACTGACCAACTGTGTAGCCCAAAAGGTCAACACCGACTCCGAAGTTGGCGACCTGCTCAAGCTGGTCTTCTTCCCCAACTACCGCGTCTCCGCAATGGAGGTGATCTGCCCCGGCACCGACCTCTCCGAGCAGATCTCCACCGCAGGCAAAGAGGCCTCCGGCACCGGCAACATGAAGTTCATGATGAACGGCGCTCTCACCATCGGCACCCTGGACGGGGCCAATATCGAGATTCGCGAAGAGGTTGGAGACGAGCACTTTTTTCTGTTTGGTCTCACTGCCGATGAGGTCGTAGCGCAGCAGCAGGGGTACCAACCCGAGCAGATCATCCGCAACGATCCCGATCTAACCAAGGTCATCAGCCTGCTGGAGAGCGGCTACTTCGACCCCTGGGATGAACCGGGAGCTTTTCGCGAGCTGATCGACTCCATTCGTGATCCCGGTGACAAGTGGATGACCGCCGCCGACTTCGGCGGCTACCTCCAAGCCCAGGAGCAGGCCGCCCAGCGCTACCAAGATCGCGACGGCTGGATCCGCTCCAGCATCCTCAACACCGCCGGCAGCGGCAAGTTCTCCACCGACCGCACGATGCGCCAATACAACGACGCAATCTGGAAACTCAAGTGCATCCGTCAGAACTAGCCGGCGGCTAACGCCATGCCACAGCCGCAGTTGCTGGTCATCGGCGGCGGACTGGGCGGCATCGCCGCCGCCCTACGCAGCCGCGCCCTCGGCTACCAGGTCACTCTGCTAGAGCGCAACCCCACCCTCGGCGGGCGCGGGAGTGGCCTTTACCATAACGGCTGGCGCTACGACAGCGGCCCCACCGTCATTACCGCCCCCCATTTGCTGGAAGAGCTTTTCACCCTCTTTGGCCAACAGCTTCAGCAGCAGCTCACCCTCCAGCCCCTTCAAGAGTACTACCGCTTCCACTTTCCCGACGGTAGCCACTTCGCCTACGGCGGCCAGGCCGAACAGATTGAGGCCGCAGTACGCGCCTTTGCCCCCGCCGACGGCGACGGCTACCGCGCCCTCCTAGAGCAGGCCCGCCAGCTCTTCACCATCGGCTTTGAACAGCTCGCCGAGCGTCCCTTTCACCACCCCGCCACGCTGCTGCGTCATACCCCCGAGCTGCTACGCCTCGGTGCTTGGCGTAGCGTCCACCGCAGTGTCGCCCGCCACCTGCGCGACCCGCGCCTGCGCCAGGTCTTCAGCACCCCCCCGCTACTGGTCGGCGGCAACCCCTTCGACACCACGGCTATCTACCTCTTGATTCATTACCTTGAGCAGCGCTGGGGAGTACACTACCCACTCGGCGGTGTCGCCGCACTCATGACCGCGCTGCACCAGCTCCTACGGGATGCCGGAGTGGTCGTAGAGACCAACTGCGAAGTGATCGAGATTCAGAGCGACCACCGACGGCGGGTCACCGGAGTACGGCTGGCCACTGGCGAGGAGCTACCCGCTAACCAGATTATCGCCGATCTCGACCCGCTGCACCTCTACCAGAAACTGATCGGAGTGCAGCGCATCTCCCCCCTCGCTCGGCTACGCCACCGCTACCTCCACCACTCCATGGGACTCTTTCTGCTCCACTTCGCCACCCGCCAGCGCTACCCCGCAGTTGGCCACCACTCGATCCTCTTTGGCCAACAGTTTCGGCAGCCGCTGGAGGAGATCTTCTATCGCGGCACCATCCCGCAAGAGTTCGCCATCTACCTACACCACCCCAGCGCCACCGACCCCAGCGCCGCACCGCCCGACCGCGATACCTTCTACGCCTTAGTCCCGGTTCCCAACCTCGCCGCCCCGATTGACTGGGAGCAGGCCGCACCGCAACTGCGCCAGCGCCTCCTCGACCGCCTCGCTGCTACCCTATTGCCGGGGGTCGAGCAACAACTGCTCGACGAAGTGATGATCACTCCCCACCACTTCGCCAAGCAGCTCCGCAGCCATCTCGGTTGCGGTTTCTCCATCGCTCCCCGTTTCCAACAATCGGCCTGGTTTCGCTTTCATAACCGCTCGCCTCACCTCGATGGACTCTATCTGGTCGGTGCCGGTACCCATCCAGGGGCGGGAGTGCCCGGCGTTCTTAGCTCGGCTAAAGTCGTCGAGCGGCTGCTGCAAGAGTCCCAGAGGTCTGGAAAATGAGCAGCGTATACCTCATCCCCTTGACAAGCGGCACTGCCCCGCTACGCTTCGGCTCCCTCTCTCCTCTCTCTTCTATTCAGAGGACTACCATGCCCACTCCGCCAAGTCTCGCCCTACTGCGCCGTCACGGCAAAAGCTTCTACTGGGCCAGCGCCCTACTCCCTGCCGAACAGCGGCTGCGCGTCGCCGAGCTCTACCTCTTCTGCCGCCGCCTCGACGACATTGCCGACACCCTGCCCATCGACCAGGCCCGCCAGCGGCTCTACCAGATCCTGCAACAACTGGAGAACGAAGAGGAGGAGGGGGATCCCGAAGTGGCCCGCTTTCTCCGCCTGGAGCAGCGCTTCGGCGTACCCCACGAACCGGCCCTCGACTTCGTCACCACCCTCCTCGAAGATTGCCAACCCTTCGCCTTCGCCCGGCACGACCAGCTTCTGCGCTACGCCTACGGTGTCGCCGGCACCGTCGGTCTGCTGCTCTGCCCGCTGCTCGGCGTTAACGAACAAGAGCAAGAGCAGGCCGCCCCCTACGCCGCCAACCTAGGCATCGCCATGCAGCTCACCAACATCGCCCGCGATGTCCTGGAAGATGCCCAGCGCGGACGCTGCTACCTTCCTCACCCGGAAGGAATTGCGGCCAGCGATCTACTTGAAGATCGGGGAGATGCTCGCCAACGCGCCTGGGAAGAGATTTTGCGACTGCTGAAGCTGGCTGACGACTACTACCAACAAGCCGAAGCGGGATACCCCTGGCTCCCCCCCCGCTCCCGCCTCGCCGTCGCCGTCGCCGCACGCATCTACGCCGCCATCGGTGAGCAGATCCGCAACGCCGGGGTGGAACACTACTGGCAAACCCGCGCCTTTGTCCCCGCGCACAGGAAATTGCTCTACAGCGCACAGGTCATCATCCAAGAGATGCTACGCATGCGGGAGTAGCGCCGTGTCGCTGGCAGCGCCTATAGAGCTGAAGAGATAAAATAGAAAAAAAGCGGGGAAAGGCTACGGCATTTTTTGGCTTTCAATAGCTAAAGTAGCCCTCGCTAATCGCCTGGTGCAGGGTTCCAAGTTGAAGTTGCAAGTGGTCAATCAATCGGTGCAGCCCTTCGGGATCGAGGTGGTCGGGGTCGATCTGGCTGATCTCCTCCAGTAGCGCGGTGGCCAGCTCCAAGGCCTCTTCGCTGCGTGGCAGTTGTTCCAGTTCGCTGCGCAGTTCGGCGACACAAAAGCCGACGGCGCGGGGAAACTGGCGATCCTTGAAGAGAAAGTTGAGTACCGGCCCCCAGCCAATCGCCTGCTGCATCTGGCGGCGGTACATTTGGTAGCCGCTGAGCGATTTTAATACACTCATCCACTGAATGCTTTCATACGGGTGTAGTTCGCTGCTCTCGGGGAGCAGGTCGTCGCTGCGCACGTCGATAATGCGGGTGGTCATGTCGGCCCGTTCCAGGTTGCGTCCGATGCGCAGGAAGGCGTAGCCAGCATCGTGGCTCATGGTGCCAGCGAGGACTCCCGTCAGCCCCTGTATCGATTGGATCACTCGGCTAAGATAGGCGTAGCGGGTCCGCTGGGCCAATCCCCGGTACTGCTCTTCGCAGGCGAGCTGATGCGATTCGTTGAGCTGCTCCCAGGATTCTCGCGGGAGAAAGTCGCGAATGGTTCGCGCACTCTCGCGCGCCCACTTCAGGCAGTTGATTAGGGAGGAGGGGTTGTGGTCGTCGAGAATCAGAAAACGGACTACATCGACCTCGCTATACCCTTGGTAGTGGCTGCGATAAAGTTCATCGCCGCCAGTGATCGCGATGATCGGAGACCAGCCGGGGCGTACTGCTCGTGGCAGGTCAAGTTGCAGGTGGGTGGAGACCCCAATCAGGCGGGCGGTGTTTTCGGCGCGCTCGGTGTAGCGAGCGAGCCAGTAGATGTTTTGTGCAACACGAGAAAGCACGGTTTACTCCTGCGAATCTTCCAGATCAACGACCCAGGTATCTTTGCTCCCACCGCCTTGGGAGGAGTTGACCACGGTCGAGCCTTCGCGCAGCGCCACCCGGGTCAATCCCCCCATGGTAACGTGGTAGTCACGCCCGGAGAGGATGAAGGGGCGCAGATCGACGTGGCGCGGTGCGGTGCAGTGGTCTACCAGGGTCGGTACGCTGGAGAGGTTCAGTAGTGGCTGGGCGATGTAGTTGCGCGGATCCTCTGCAATGAGCTGGCGAAAGCGGGCCAGTTCGGCGGCACTCGCCTGTGGGCCGATTAACATTCCATATCCACCCGATTCATTGGCCGGCTTGACCACCAGTTCGGCAAGGTGGTCGAGAACATAGCCGCACTCGTCGGGGTAGAGGCAGCGGTAGGTGGGGACATTGGGCAGGATCGGCTCCTCGCCTAGATAGTAGCGGATCGCTTCGGGAATATAGGCATAGACCACTTTATCATCGGCAACCCCGGCACCTGGGGCGTTGGCCAGCGCCACGTTGCCCGCTCGCCAGGCGCGTAGCAGACCGGGAACACCGAGGGTAGAGTCGGGATTGAAGGCCTCCGGATCGAGAAATAGGTCGTCAATGCGGCGGTAGATGACATCGACCCGCTCCGGGCCGTGGATGGTGCGCATATAGACGCAGTCGTCCCGATCTACAAAGAGATCCCCCCCTTCGACCAGCTCCGCGCCCATCTGCTGGGCGAGGTAGGCGTGTTCAAAGTAGGCGGAGTTGTAGATGCCGGGGGTGAGTACCACCACTTCGGGGTATTTGATCGGGCGCGGCGAGAGGGCGGCGAGGGTGGTGTAGAGCTGAGAGGGGTAGCTATCGATCGGCAGGATCGAGTAGTTCTCGAACATCTCCGGCAGCACCCGTTTCATCACCTCGCGGTTCTCCAGCATGTAGGAGACCCCGGAGGGGACGCGCAGATTGTCTTCCAGAACATAGATCGTGCCATCTTGATCCCGCACCAGGTCGGAGCCGCAGATGTGGGCCCAGGTTTGGTAGGGGGGATCGATGCCGACACACTCGGGGCGAAAGTTTTTGGAGCCGCTCAGTAGCTCGGCGGGCAGTACTCCGTCGCGCACGATACGCTGTTGGTGGTAGATGTCATGGATTAGTGCGTTGAGGGCGCGAACTCGCTGAATCAGCCCCGCCTCGACCCGTCGCCACTCGTGCAGCTCGATGATGCGGGGGATGATGTCAAAGGGCCAGGCGCGGTCAATCGAACCCTCCTCTTCGCTGTAGACGGTGAAGGTGATTCCCATGGCCCGAATCGCCAGCGCTACCGCATCGCGCCGCTCATCCAGCTCCTCGTCACCCAGTGCCGCGAGATGGCGACAGAGTGCCGCAGCCGCCGGGCGCGGCCCCTCTACGGCGATCAGCTCATCGTAGCAACTTGCCGCATTGTACTCTTTCCAGTGAATGGTCATAACCGCGATTCCGAATCTCTACTGCTTGATTAAGGGGATTGGGACGCACCCGCTCTACCCGCATTTATAAAGCAATTTTTGGGCCAGATCTAGGGGTTGTGGTCTGAAGGGAGATTGGGACGCACCCGCTCTGCCCGTGTTTATAAGGCAATTTTTGGGCCAGATCGTGGGGCTGTGCTCTAAAGAAGGGTGACTCAAAGGGATGCTTTGGGCGCTGCTCCGTCACTGCAGAAAACCATCGTAGATTATGTTCTATTCGATCCCGGTCATTGACCTGAGCGAGGTTTCGGTGTAAGGATAGAGGGAGACCCTATTGGCTACCTGATCGAGGTATTTTCAGCATGACTTATTGTCTTGGTATAAAAGTGAACGATGGTTTGGTACTCGCTTCTGACTCACGCACCAACGCCGGTGTCGATTATGTCAGTGTCTTCTCAAAAATGTTCCGCTTTGAGCTAGCCCCAGACCGCATCTTTGTGATTGTCACTTCAGGTAATCTGGCCACCAGTCAGGCGGTTATTCAGCAATTGCGGCGTGATATTGAGGTCAGCGCCCCACTCAGTCTGAACAGCGTCCGCTCGCTGTTTGAAGCGGCAACCTATCTCGGCCAAGTGAGCCAAGGGGTACAGGGGCAGTACGCTACGGCCCTTAGCCAGAGTGGCATCAATGGGGAGTCCTACTTTATCATCGGCGGGCAGATTGGCGAACTGCCCCACGATATTTTTCTAGTCTATGCTCAAGGGAACTGCATCTATCCCTCTTCAGAAAATCCTTTCTTACAGATTGGTGAGAGCAAGTATGGCAAGCCGATTCTTGACCGGGTTATCTCGCCACAAACCTCGCTAGAGGATGCAGCGCGAGTAGCGCTAGTCTCCATCGACTCGACGATTCGCTCCAACATTACAGTCGGCCCGCCGGTCGAGTTAAGTGTGTTGCGCGGTAACACCTTTGCGGTGGATCACTATCTGCGGCTGGATGAGAATGATACCTTCTTTCGAGTGATGAAGGAGCACTGGAATGAGGGGGTGCGCAAGGCTTTTGTTACCCTGCCGCGCTTTCCTTGGGAGGGGCAGGCTCCAGCTCCAGCCGCCGCGCCTTCGCCACCGCTAGAGCAGGCCGCCTCGGCAACTAGCCATCAGCAGCCGTGTGATCTCCCGTCGCAGGGGGGCAACCAGATGCGCTAAACCTCTCCTAAAACCCAAAAATATCACCTGCAAGGCGAAAAAATTGCCACAAAATGCTCTGAATCGGCGACAATAGGGGACGAGATCAGACATAACACGGATCATTTAAAAGGTATCACGGTGATCGACTCCGAAGGTTATAGAGCAAACGTGGGTATCATCCTGTGCAATGGGAGTGGCCAGCTTTTCTGGGGGCGGCGCGTGGGGCAGAACGCATGGCAGTTCCCTCAGGGGGGGATTAAGCTGGACGAGACCCCGGAGCAGGCAATGTTTCGAGAGCTGGAGGAGGAGGTCGGGCTTTTACCCCATCAGGTTGAGGTGCTGGGTTCCACCAATCGCTGGCTGCGCTACCATCTGCCGAAAAAATTTATTCGTCACGACCGCCTGCCACTCTGCATCGGGCAGAAGCAGCGCTGGTTCCTACTGCGCGTGCTGTGCGAGGAGGGGGACTTCTGCTTAGACCATAGCTCCACCCCGGAGTTTGACCACTGGCGCTGGGTCCGCTACTGGTACCCACTGCGCGAGGTGGTCTGGTTCAAACGACGGGTCTACTCCATGGCACTGCAAGAGTTCGCACCGCTGCTGTTTGAAGGAGCAGGCGGGCGGCGGCATCCCACGACCTCCCGCCGGGTAAGACGACAGCGTTGAGCGGGAGAGAGGGGAGGGAGGAGAGCGGAGGAGAGCAGGGGAAGAGCAGCGGAGAGCAGAGGAGAGGAGAGCAGAGGAGAGCAGGGGAGAGGATCTGACAGGTCTCGAACCTCGCACCTCGCACCTCGAACCTCGAACCTCGAACCTCGCACCTCGAACCTCGCACCTCGAACCTCGCACCTCGAATCTCGAATCTCGTCAAGTTTCAGCGCAATAAAAGGCAATATTAGATGCTTGAAAATCTGCACCGCATTGTTAATCAAGTCAATATCGCCTCCAATCTGCGCGAGGCGCTTTCGATTGTCGTGAGTGAAGTGCGGCAAGCGATTCATGCCGATGTCTGCTCAGTCTATCTCACAGACCGAACCTCTGGATACAATGTGCTGGAGGCCTCTGACGGACTGCATCGCGAAGCAATCGGCAACGTCTCCATTCCACTGGACAAAGGATTGATAGGGCGAGTCTGCCGCGAGGCCAGCCCGCTCAATCTTCAGGATGCCCCCGCCCATCCCGACTACTTTTTAACCGCAGAGACCGGAGAGCAGAGCTTTCACGGCTTTCTCGGGGTGCCGATCATTCAGAACCGCTCGGTACTGGGTGTCCTGGTCGTGCGGCGCAGGAGCTACGACCGCTTCAGCGACGAAGAGGTAACCCTACTCTTCACCCTTGCGGCCCAACTGGCGGGGACGATTGTCAATGCACGCGCCAATGGCGAGCTACTGCTCTCGCAAGAGGAGAGGGAAAGCGGCGGACTACTGCTCTCTGGGCGCTCCAGCTCAGGCGGAGTCGCCCTCGGCACGGTGGTTGTCGTATTTCCCGAAGCTGACCTCGCCGGGGTACCGGATCGCTCGACCGAACACCCAGAACTCGAAGAGGACTCCTTTCGGGTCGCAGTCCAAGCGGTCAAAGAGGATCTACAAACCTCCGAGCGGCGCATGGCGGGAACCCTCCCTAAAGAGGATCGCGCCCTCTTCAATGCACTTATTTTAATGTTAGAGAGCGAGTCGCTCATTCAGAACACCATTCAGCGTATCCATCAAGGCAACTGGGCGGCAGGAGCGCTACGCGAAACCATTGAGGAACACGCCCGCATCTTTGATCAGATGGAGGATATCTACCTGCGAGAGCGTGCCTCCGATGTGCGCGACCTCGGGCGGCGAGTACTCACCTACCTCAACCGCGACACCTCCCCAATTATCGACTACCCAGCGCAGACCATCCTGCTCGGCGAAGAGATTAGCGTCGTACAACTCGCCCAGGTACCGCCCGACTGCCTCGCCGGAGTCGTCACCGTCACCGGCTCTAACACCTCCCATGTAGCGATTCTAGCGCGTGCGTTAGGCGTTCCCTTGGTCATGGGAGTCGCCGGCCTGCCGGTAGGCCGACTAGAACGACGGCCCGCAGTCGTTGACGGCTATCGCGGTCGGGTCTACCTCTCCCCCCCCGCCTCCGTATGGGCAGAGTACTCCCGACTCGCCGCCCAAGAGCTCCAGCTCTCCCAAGAGCTCGACAACCTGCGTGACCTGCCGAGCCAGACCCGCGATCAAACAGCCATCTCGCTCAATCTTAACACCGGCCTAGTTGCGGAGATGACCGCCCTCGGCAAAGATATTGCCGACGGAGTCGGCCTTTACCGCACCGAACTCCCCTTCATGGTACGCAACCGCTTCCCTAGCGAAGAGGAGCAGCGAGAGAACTACCGCAGCGCCCTAGAGATCTTCCACCCTCGCCAAGTCACCCTGCGCACCCTGGATATCGGCGGTGACAAGCCGCTCCCCTACCTCCATCTGCAAGCGGAAGAGAACCCCTTCCTTGGATGGCGTGGCATCCGCATCGCCCTCGACCGCCCCGACATCCTCAGCACCCAGCTACGCGCAATGCTACGCGCTACGATAGGGTTGAATAACCTTCGCATTATGTTTCCTATGGTAAGCGGGGTGCGCGAGGTTAAGGAGGCCATCGCGCAACTACACGCCGCCCAACGCTCTCTCAGAGAGCAGGGGATAGAGGTCGCGCTACCCCCCGCTGGAGTGATGATTGAAGTACCCTCCGCAGTCTACCAATGCCGCGAGATTGCCAGTCTGGTCGATTTTCTCTCTATCGGCACCAATGATTTAACCCAATACCTTCTTGCAGTAGACCGCAACAACCCCAATGTCAGTAATTTGTACGACCATCTACACCCGGCGGTGCTACGCGCACTGTTGCAGGTCATGGATGGAGCAGCGCACTGCAACCGCGAGGTAGGGGTCTGCGGCGAACTGGCCGGCAATCCCCTCGCCACCCCGCTGCTCATCGGTATGGGGGTACGCCACCTGAGCATGAGTTCCAGCAGCTTGCTACCCGTCAAGTGGGTCGTGCGCACCTTTACCACCGCCGCTTGCAAAGACCTCTTGCAAACCGCGCTCGGTTGCGAAGATGCCGCCGGAGTGCGCCACCTGATGCAGCAGGAGTTCACCCGCAAAGGGCTGAGCGGGCTACTGCGTCCAGGCAAGTAACCGAGAAGCGAAGAGGCCCCTGTAATCGTTAGCCTCTAACGAGGAGCAACTTGATGTTGAAACCCACGCCGACCCAACCAAGCCGCGATAGCGGCGACCGTGCGACAGCGGAAACTCTCCTGCTAGTCAATGGCTCCGCCGACTCCGTCCGCCTCCTTAGCGGCCTGTTCGCGCAAGAGTACCGGGTGCTGGTCGCGAGAAATGGGTTACAAGCACTGGAGCAGGCGGCGGGTGCGGCTCGTCCCGACCTCATCCTCCTGGAGGTACAGCTCCCGCTTATGGATGGCTACGAAGTATGCCGCCTGCTCAAGGCTGACCCCTATACGCGGGATATTCCAGTAATTTTTAGCAACACCCGCAACCAACCACAAGATCAGATGCGATGTTTCGCCCTCGGGGCGGTGGACTACGTCAGCAACTCGACGCAACCGGAGGTCGTGCGAGCAAGGGTACGTACCCACCTCGAACTGAAGCGCCAGCGTGACCATCTGGAGGCGCTGGTCGCAACCCGCACCAACGAATTAGCGTGCGCTTTACGCGCAAAAGGGGAGTTTCTCTCCTGTGTTACGCATGAGCTTCGCACCCCAATGAACGGAGTGATCGGGACTAGCGACCTTATGCTCGAACGCAGCAGTGACCCGGAACAGCGGCAACTGCTGCAAACCATCCGTACCTCCGCCAGAGCGCAAATGCGCCTGATTGACGACATCCTCGACTTCGCCCGCCTCGACCTGGGGCATGACGAGCAGCAGATCGGCGAAATTGCTATTCACTCTCTGCTTACCTCAGTAGCCGACCTGTTCCAACTACAGGTGCAGGAGAAGGGGTTGCGACTGAAGATGGTCACCGCCGACGAAGTACCCAAGAGGCTCTGGGGCGATGCCCGCCTGCTGCGCCAGCCACTCGCCAACCTCATCGGCAATGCGATCAAATTTACGCCGCACGGGTGGGTCGAAGTCACCACCAGTTGCCACCCCAGCAGAGCGGGATGGGTCACTCTCCGTTGCGATATCCGGGATAGCGGGATTGGTGTTCCCGAAGAGAAGCAGGCGCTGATTTTTGCGGCCTTCACCCAAGCCGACGGCTCTTCGACCCGCCATTTTCCCGGTATTGGGCTGGGATTAAGTGCCGCCAAGCGGATGGTTGAACGGCTCGGGGGGCGGATTGGCCTCGATCCCGCAGCGCAGCGTGGTGCCCACTTTTGGCTTGAGGTCGAACTGCGTGACTCGCCTCTCCCTTCCCTCTAAAGTAGAGGGGCGCGATGAGGAGTGCAGGAGAGCGACGACGGCCTGCACCCTCTCCCTCTCCTCCGCTATAATACCGATCTTTCGCACCATGCATGAGCTGCTTGCTAGCGGGCAGCGGGGAGTCAATAATGATCGAGGAGGAGCTGGGGCTGGAAGAGGCCCCTAGTCGAAGTCAGATCAAGCGGGAGATGCTGGAGCTACAACTCCTCGGCAGTCGTCTGATGGCTCTCGGTCCCAAGGCGTGGGATGCCTTTCCGCTCACCGAGGAGCTGCGTTCGGCGCTTACCGAGTCGCTGCGCATTCACGAGAAGAGCGCAATCAAGCGCCATCGCAAGCGCTTGGGAAAGCTGTTGCGTGAGGCCGATGCGGAGGCGATTCGTGCGCGACTCGATCTGAATGAGCAGCATCAGCAGCAGCAGCGCTACCATTTTCACCAACTGGAGCAGTGGCGTGACCGTCTGCTGGGTGAGGGGGATAGCGCCCTTAGCGAACTCCTCACCCTCTTCCCTGGGGCAGATTGCCAGCAGTTGCGCCAGTTGCTCCGCCAGGCGCAGCGCGAGACGCAGCAGCAGCGTCCCCCGGTCGCTGCGCGTAAGCTCTTTAAGTATCTGCGAGCTCATATTCCCTTTCAGGAGTCGCTATGAAAACCATTCAATTATGGGATCTTCCAGTACGAATTTTCCACTGGCTACTCGTGCTGGCCGTTGCCGGGGCAATTATCACCATTAAGCTGGGTGGCACCTGGATGGTCTGGCATGAGCGTTTTGGTCTGCTGGTTCTCGGCCTGGTGATTTTTCGCGTGATTTGGGGGTTTATCGGCTCCAGCACCGCCCGGTTTCTCTACTTTGTGCGCGGGCCGGTGACGATTTTCGCCTATCTTCGGGGGCGCTGGCAGGGGGTCGGCCATAATCCACTGGGAGCCTTGTCTGTATTAGCGCTGCTGGGACTGTTTGGCTTTCAGGCCGTTTCCGGTCTCTTTGCCACCGATGAAATCGCGTTTTATGGGCCGCTCTACGCACAGCTCTCTAGCGAATGGAGCAGCACCCTGAGTGGCTGGCATCGTCAGACGGAGTGGTATCTCTACGGGTTGGTTGCGCTGCACCTCGCTGCGGTGCTGTTTTATACCCTGCTTAAACGGAATAATCTAATCACCCCCATGGTGACCGGCAAGAAGCAAGTAGAGATGGAAATGGCGCAGGATACGCAGGGTGGTGGAGTGGTGGCCCTGGTAGCGGCACTGCTGCTCACCGGGCTGCTGCTGTTGGGGGCGAGTGGTCAGCTTATTCCGCCACCGCCCGCCCCGGCACCAGCCCCCCAAGATCTGGGGTGGTAGGAGGCTAACTGCGATCAGTCGCCGCGAAAGTCGTCGTGGCAGGCCTTGCAGGCTTGGCCGACCGCACCGAACTGGCTGGCCAGTGCGGCTTGGTCGCCGCTAGCGGCGACCTGTTGCAGCTTGTTGGCCTCGCGGGCAAAGTTCATGCCGACTTCACGAGCCTTTTCTGGCTGCTCGAAGAACTCCGGTTTTAGGCGGGTGTTGTCGGCCATGTCCATTGCGGAGTCGGGGCTGTAGAGTGCGCCCATGCCGGAGTTGGCGGCTGCGGCAATCGCGGTGGCGGCGGCACGCATCTGGTCGGCGTTAAACGGTACCGCTTGGTCGATCGCCTGCTCCTTAATTTTGCCCATGTTCCAAGACATGAACTGGTAGGCAGCCTTGCGAAATTCAATCTGCTTCTCCACGCTGAGTTGGGCGGCTGCGGGTGCGCTCAGGAGGGCGGCGACGAGGGCGCTGGTTAGGAGGGCGGTTCTCTTCTTCATATTGGGTGTTCCTCTGGTTAAAACGGTTGGGAAAGGCGGGTGGTGCGACAGGTCGCTTGAAGAGTCACGCTACGAGGTAGGCAGCTCGGTTTGGGTCGCACGCTGGGATCTCCTTTCGCTGGCCACTAAGGGACGGCTCATCAACAACAGAAACCATCACAGCAGAGCATCCCATAGATTCTAGGCCTGCGTGGTGGTTCTCGCAGAGAGGTGTTTACTCTGTTGTTGAACCGCTCCTAAAGCCCCACTTTGACCCTCTCGCGCCTCTTTGGTTCGCTTCAGAGGGGCCTCTTTACCGCAGATTGAGCGCTCCCCCTGTTCAAGATTGTGCAAAACGGCTATCCTATCCCAGGACATGGAGTGCTCTGGCATGGGTGCCGGACTATCAGGGATTTGAAGTGCGCATGAAACAAGTCAACTTTCGCAGGAAGCGCCGATTCTCTCCGTCGGAGGGTGTAGCGCCAGATGGCCAATCCTCTCGCCCGGACTTAGCCGATAGCGATCTGCGTATGACCCCACCTCTTTTTGATCGTATTAAATTCAGGGTAATGCTCCTGGCGTTGCTCCCGGTACTGCTGTTAGCGGTAGGCCTCTCGCTGCTCCTCTCCACCGCCCAGCGGGCCGATGATGGCGGAGTCAATCGCCAGTTGGCGGAGGTGAGCGCCAAACTGATTGCCGCTGCCGCCACGCCAGCCCTACTGGCGCAGCAGTCGGAGTCGTTAGCCTGGCAGTTGGAGCCGTTGTTTCTCCAAAGCCACGCACTACGGCTTCAGCTCTTCGACCCACAAGGGGAGCGGTTGCTGATGCTGGAGCGGGAGCTGCTCGATAGCCCGTACCAGCTCACCCTGGTACAGGCGATTCGCCCGCCGCAGCACGCCGTTAGCGAGGAGCCGCTGGGGCGCTTGGTGATCGACTTTATGGCGGTGGCGGAGCCTGCGCCGCAGCGCCTCTTTCCGCCGCTAGCGATTCCGCTGGCGCTGCTCGGGCTGTTGCTGACGCTGGGGGTAGCGTGGTGGCTGGCACGCGGCCTTACCCTACCGTTGGAGGCGATCATTCTAGCGGTGCAGCGGATGAAAAAGGGGGACTTCTCGACGCGGGTGCAGGTCGCTTCGCGAGGGGAGTTACTCAGCTTGGAGCGTGGCTTTAACGCAATGGCGCGGGAGCTGGAGAATTCGCGCAAGCGGATGAAACAGAAGATCGACCAGGCGACTGGTGACCTGACCCAGACGATGGAAGAGCTGGAGATTAAGAATGTCGAGCTGGATCTCGCGCGTAAGCGGGCGATTGATGCCAGTCGGGTAAAGTCGGAGTTTCTCGCCAATATGAGCCATGAGATTCGCACGCCGATGCACGGGGTAATTGGCTTTACCGAGCTGCTGCTGAAGCTGGAACTCTCGCAGGAGCAGCGCCAGTTGGTAAAAAATATCTCCACCTCGGCGCGTGGCCTGTTGGGAATTATTAACAACATCCTCGACTACTCCAAGCTGGAACATGAGGCGCAGCAGCCGGTGAACGCGCTGTTTAATGTGGAGAACTGCTGCGATGAAGCGGTGGCGATGCTCTCGCCCACCGCTCACGATAAGGGGCTGGAGCTAAACCTACTGTTCTATGCCGATGTGCCGCGTATGTTAATCGGGGATGAGGTGCGCATTCGTCAAATCCTGGTCAATCTATTAAGCAATGCAGTGAAGTTCACCGACCAAGGCGAGGTAGTGCTACGGGTGATGGTGGAGGCAGAGCAGGGAGAGCGCTGTACCCTTTTCTTTTCGATTAGCGATACCGGTATCGGCATTCCGCCGGAAGAGGTACAGAAGCTGTTTCGCTCGTTTCATCAGGGCGACCCATCGGCACGGCGGCGTTTCGGCGGGACGGGTCTGGGGTTGAGCATCTGCCGTAAGCTGGCGGAGCTACTGGGGGGGGAGATCGGGGTATCGAGCGAAGTGGGGGTGGGTTCGCTCTTCTATCTGTCGCTGCCGCTCGGCAAACCGAGCCACGTAGACCCCCTTCCGCCGCCGCCCTTCGCCGGGCATCATGCCCGCTTGCTGTGCAGTGATCGCTCGACCACCTTGGCACTCAGCCACCGCTTGCAGGCGTTGGGCATGGAGGTGACCAGCAATTCAGTTACCTACCCTTTGCCGAGTACCTCGGTAAGCTGGGATTTAGTGGTTATCGCGTGTAGCGGTGCGGAGCTGCGCTCCGGGGTGGCGCAACAGGCGGTTGCCCGCTGGCGCAGCGGTCAGGATCTGCCGGTGCTGGCGCTGTTAAGCAGCTCGGAGCGGGCGACTTTGGAGTATTTCGAGGAGCTGTTTGGGGTCACCTCTGCCACCCAGCCGATCTCGCTGGAGGCGTTAACCCATGTCCTGCAGCGGGCCTTGGGGGAGGAGCAAGATGTGGTGGCGGGGAGTGCCTACCCGCAGTATAGTGGCGACTCCCGATTTCAGGGGTTGCGGGTACTGGCGGTGGATGATCACCCGATTAACCTGGAGTTGATCACCGCGCTGCTGGCGACTCGCGGGGTGAGCGTTGATGCCGTAGCGAGTGGCCGTGAGGCGATTCATGCGGCGAAGGCGGGCCACTATGCACTGATTGTGATGGATGTTCACATGCCCGAGGTGAGCGGTATTGATGCCACGCTACAGATTCGTGAGGAGGAGGCGACGGAGCGGCGGACTCCGATTATTGCGCTAACCGCCGATATTACCCCGGCCACTCGGGATCGGGTAGCCCAGGCGGGGATGGATGGTCTCTTGGTTAAACCCCTGGATGAGAAAAAGTTTTGGTCACTCTTTGCCTCTCTGCTGGAGCGTGATACGGCGTTTGCCGCGACTGTGACCCAGGAGATTCTTCCGGAGACCGTCCCCCTTGCCGAGGAGGAGGGGGGCGGCGAAGCGCCGGCTGTCGCGGTCGCCGCTGCGCACGATTCCAAGGAGGTGAGCGTGCGTGATCTGGAGGCGGCATTGCGCATTACCGGTGGTAAGCGTGATTTGGTGGAGCGCATGTTCCAGCAGTTTATGAGTGAGCTGGAGGAGCAGTGGCAGCAGCTCGAACAGCTCTATGCCGAGAGCAATTTTCAGGCACTCGGTAACAGCGCCCACCGCCTGAAGGGCGGGGCCTCCATCTGCGCCCTGCCGGAGTTCATCCACGCCGTTGAGCAGTTGGAGCAGAGCGCTAAGGCGAAAGAGGCGGAGGCGACCTCCGCCAGTATGGCGGCGCTACGCCTCGCGACCCAGCATCTGCAACAGCTCCTGTAGCTCCTCAATCAGCCCCTCCGCGACCTCTTCCGTCGTTGGCGTTACTCCCAGATCGTGGAGACGGGTCACCTCCAGCTCCGCATAGCCACAGGGATTGATGCGGGCAAAGGGGGCGAGGTCGAGGTCGATATTGAACGCAATACCGTGGTAGGCGCAACCACGTTTTACGCGCAGTCCGAGGGAGGCGATTTTACGCCCGGCGACATAGACCCCCGGGGCATCCCGGCGGGCGCTCGCTTCGATCCGATAGCGCCGCAGCAACCGAATGATCGCCTGCTCCAGGGTCTCAACCCAACGCCGCACCCCGATTCCGCGTCGTCGCAAATCGATCAAGGTGTAGAGCAACAGTTGCCCTGGTGCGTGGTAGGTGACCTCGCCGCCCCGGTCGCTGGTCACCACCGGAATCTCACCGGGGGCCAGCAGGTGGCGACGGTCGGCGGCGCGTCCCAGGGTGAAGATCGGGGGGTGCTCCACCAGCCAGAGCTGATCGGGGGTGTTGCTGTCGCGCTGCTCGGTAAAGCGCTGCATCTGCTGCCACACATCGAGATAGGGGCGTACCCCCAAATGTTGCACCTGTGGGGCTGTATCCTTCACAGGCTCACCAGCACCTGCGGGTGGCTACTCAGATCCTGATAGATGGCATCAAGCTGGGCTCGACTCTCGGCGGTGATCGTAACCGAAACCGCCAGGTATTTGCCGCCGTTACTGGAGCGGGTAGTAACCGCCTGCGCATCAAGCTGGGGGTAGTGATGCCGTACCAACTCAACCACCCGTCGCTCAAACCCCTCCTGATCAATCCCCATAGCCTTAATAGTAAAGGCGCAAGGAAATTGCAATAGACTCTCTTGCTGCTGCACGCTGGATAACTCCGTTATTCAAATAGCCGACTCGACGCACTCCCGACCCGGCGCAGGTCGCTCCAGGTCACCGCAACCGAGCATCGTGGGTCGCCCTTGGCGGCGACAAGCGGCCTGAAGAGCTGCCCTACGCAGGAGGAGAGACAACGGCTTGGGTCGAACTGCCTCCGCCGGGCGCTATGGATCGGGAGTAAAGTACGCTATTCTATGCGCCAAGCCTGCGCAAATAACCGCGTAAATGGTATTTCCCCCAAGCCTGCGCAAATAACGGCCTTGGCCATCCTTCCGGCCAATACCTTGATCGGAGAGTGTCAAGTGGGGCATTTCGCCCCAAGAACTCGGCCACTTACGGCGAGACTTTCGCTGTGAGCGGTCAAGGTGGCGGGAACGATGATCAAGGCCCAAATAACCGCGTAAATGGTATTTTCCCCAATTTGGGTTACCTACCCTTCAGGAGTCCTTCCCAAAGATGTCATCACCGTTGCCACTCTGCTTGCAGAACTCCTCCTCAGTCTGCTGCTATTTAGTTGGCGGGGCGGTGCGCGATAAGCTGCTGGGGCTATCACCGCAGGAGCGGGATTGGGTGGTGGTGGGCGCTGATGCGGAGTGGATGGAGCGCCACGGTTTTCGCCGAATTGAGCCGGAGAGTCCGGTCTATCGCCACCCAGAGAGCGGTGAGGAGTATGCCCTAGCGCGACGTGAAGTGAAAGTGGCCCCCGGTTACCACGGTTTTCGTTTTGAGACCGGCCCCCAGATCACCCTGGAGCAGGATCTCGCCCGCCGCGACTTAACGATTAACGCCATCGCCCAAGACGCTACTGGCCAGTTGATCGACCCCTTTAACGGTCAACAGGATCTGCGGCAGCGGCGGCTACGCCCTATCACCCCCGCCTTTGTCGAGGATCCCCTGCGACTGCTGCGCACCGCCCGCTTTGCCGCTCGCCTCGACTTTCGCCTAGCCCACTCTACCCACCAGTTTTTGCAGCAGATGGTCGCTAGTGGTGAGCTTGCCACCCTCCCCCCGGAGCGGGTCTGGCAGGAGAGTCGCCGCGCCCTGGCCGAGGCCTACCCCTGGCGCTACTTTGAGCTACTCCAGCGCTGTGGCGGATTGGCGCAATTGATGCCGGAACTTACCCCATCTCTAGAGAGCAGCGGAGAGCCACACGCGCCCATCGCGTCACCGGCTAGCGCCATCCTGCGGCGTGCCGCCGCCCTCTCGGAGCGCCCCGAGGTGCGCTTTGCGGCACTGCTAGCCCATACCCTACCCGCCGCTGCGATCACCCCTTGGTGTCAGCGGCAGCGAGTTGAAAAGGGGTTTCGGCAACTAGCCCAACGCCTCGCCGATCAGCGCGACGCGATTGCAGCGAGTGCCGGTGGTGACCTCACCGCCATCCTGCTGCTGCTTACCGTGACCCGTGGTAGCGCGGCCCAGCTCGACACCCTGCTCCACGCCGCCGCCGCTGGCCGACCCGACCTCGCAAGCGAGGCGCGACACACCTTGTACACCGCCCTCAGCGCCTGGCATAGCATCGACCCGCAACACCTCGCCGCCAACGGCTGGAGCGGTGGCGAGCTAGGGCGCGAGCTGGAGCGCCAACGTCAGCAGGCCGTTGCGCAGGCCTTGGGGAGCTATAGATCCGAAAAATAAGAAGCGTACACGCCACTGCTGTGCAAGTGGCACTACCGCTATACCGCAGCTCTCTTCGCTCTCCGCTGCCCAACCGCCCAAACGCCCAAACGCCCAAACGGGGTGCGACTCAAACCGATGCGCAAGCCCTTGTAGGGCGTGCTTCAGGCTACCTGTCACCGCTCCAGAACGATCCATGACCTTCTTCCGAAGGTCATTTCGTGCCGCCCTGCCTAAAGGGCCTTGATCGTCGTTCCGGCCACCTTGACCGCTCACAGCGAAAATCCAGCCGTAAGTGGCTGAGTCCTTGGGGTGAAATGCCCCGCTTGACACTCTCCGATCAAGGTATTGGCCGGAAGG